>JACMMD010000555.1 GCA_014379235.1 Anaerolineae bacterium | reverse complement strand
GTGGCGAGCATATCGCGGGTCACCAGATGCGGCGCTCGCGCACCGACGATCAACACCGCGCCAATTACCGCGTCCGATGAGGGCAGTACGTCAGCGATATTGGTGGCGTTCGAGCGCAAAAGCGTCAGCCGGCCATGCAGCACGTCATCGAGGTAGCGCAGTCGCTCCATGTTGACATCCATCAACGTGACCTGCGCGCCCATGCCGAGCGCCATCTTGGCCGCGTTCGTGCCCACCGTACCCGCGCCCAGAATCAGTACATTCGCGGGTCTAACGCCGGGGATGCCGCCCATGAGGATGCCGCGCCCGCCAGCCGACTTGTTCAAATAATGCGCGACGATCTGCGTAGCCATACGTCCGGCGACTTCGCTCATGGGTTCGAGCAGGGGCAGCTTGCCCTGTCTGTCCTCGACGGTCTCATATGCCAGCCCGATCACGCCGCTGTCCATCAGCGCACGGGTCAGGTCGCCATCCGCCGCTAAGTGTAGATACGTGAAAAGAATCAGGTCATCGCGCAGGAATGGAAACTCGGTGGACTGCGGCTCTTTCACCTTGACCACCATATCCGCCCGCCGCCAGACTTCCTCAGCGCTCGGAAAAATGGTCGCCCCAGCGCGTTCATACTCCGCGTCGGTGAAGGAGCTGCCGACGCCGGCTCCGCTTTGCACGTTGACGCTGTGACCATGCCGCACCAGTTCGCGCACACCGTCAGGCGGTAGGGCGACGCGGAACTCGTTGTCTTTGATCTCTCTCGGGATGCCGATTATCATGGTTTCATCCTCAGATTTGGTTTGCTATAGGAATATACACCATCTATTCTACACAATGTATTAAAAATATGGCGTTGATTCGTACAGTGTGTCTGAACACTAGAGCATGTGGCCAATAAGTTGATCGTTTTTTAATGTGCAGCGGAACTTTGGCTCATCAAGCGTGTTATAGTATATGAATATTATGACCAACAACGATCTCAGCGGACAGGGGGTGGCATGAACTGTTGGCTATTCAGGAGAGAACGGGATGCAAACACGCATCGCAAAGTGGGCGTTCACTAGTCTGTCCGATTGGGATTGTGTTTTCGTCACTCCGCATACCCTCGAACGCTGCATTCACTGGCTCAACGACAAGCAAGAAGACCCTAACAACGAGTCGCCTGATAAGCTGACCGTCGAAATTGCCTGTCTCAACCGCGATACCTACTCGATACTGGCGTATAAATCAGACCGTTTCGGCTCGAATGTGCGTGGACTGCTGGAGCGCATCGACAGCCACGCGACCACTGTCAGCTTGCGGGGAGAAATCAAACCGCGCGCCATGAAGGCCGGGCTTGCTCCTATCGGCATGGCCGTCGTCGCGCTGGTGTTCGGCATCAAGGAAGGGCGCGAAGCCGCTATCTTCCTCAGCCTGATGTTCGGCTCGATTCTGCCGCTTGGACTGTTCGTGCAGCACATGAAACAGCGCGCCATGATCGCGCAGTTGAAAGGCTATCTGTGTGAGGACATGCTGCTGCGCGCTACCACCGACGCTCAATCCGCCACCGACCACGCCATGAATGAAGCTAACAGCGGCAGCGTCAACGGCATCGCTAACCCGGCCTAAACCTAACGAGTCCAACACGATAACCTTCGCGCCTATGTTTGGGATATATCGCAACTTGGGTTTGGGATAAAACTCGTAACGGTGTGCTGTTGGTGCTTTAGTAAGCACAGAGTCGCTGCATTTCGCTGACCAATCACACCTTATATCCCAAATATATCCCAAGCTTCAACGCACTAATCATTCATTTGCATTATATCGCCGCCGAAAAACTCGATCAGCACGGCTTCGGCGGGTTTGTCGTGGAAGCTGTAGCCACGATCTTGCGGCCCACCCTGAGCGGGATCAGCCGACAGCGACCACCAGAATACGCCCTGCCACCAATCATGCCCGCCAAACGACTCGAACACAGCGCGGTAGGCGTCGGCCTGTTCTTGACCGTCGATGTCGCCTTGCAGCGACCAATCGCCTGGTAGAATGTTCGTGCCATCCACGCTCATATAGCCGACTTCGGTGATGATGATGGGCATGTTCCAGCGCCGCGATAGCCAACCCATATAAGTGACAGCCGGCCCCCAACCGAAACGCATTTGCTCCGGCGTCGGGTTCTTCGACAGCGTGACCATGAAATAAGCGTCGATGCCGATGGCGTCGAGTTCGTCCCACCATGCGATTTGCAGCGGCTCGAAATACGTCAGCGCGGCGTAGGTAAGCGGCCCAGCGTAGACGCTTCGCACCTGTGCGATCACGGCGCGCCAATCATCGTCGCGGTGGGTTGTACTGCCTAACTCGGTGCCGACGACAAAATAT
>JACMMD010000554.1 GCA_014379235.1 Anaerolineae bacterium | reverse complement strand
TCGGGCTGTAGACGAGGCGCACCGTCCAATCGCCCGCTTCGGAAAGACGAGCGCCAATGAAATTTTGATTCATCAAGAACAGGTCGAGGGGCCGCTCGTCCTGCTGATCGCTTCCCTGTGGACGGATATATGCGCGCCAACCGGGATTATAAGACTGGCTGACGATCAATTGCCCTGACGGTTGATTAAGCGAAAAATCAATGAAAAGTTCGCGTCCGGTATCTTGTGTGATGGTTGCAGCGTCATAAGCCGAGGGGCGAGCAATCTCGTTGACGTGAATGTTATTCAGTCCGAGATAGGCGCGGGGCATATAGAACGGGTTTTCATAAATGCGAAGCGCTCGATCTTCGTAGACGAGTTCGTAGCCTTCTAGCTCGGTTGTCGTATGCGTGATGATGTAGCGCACGTTGAGAAGATCAAGCGCTTCGGCGCGTTCGTTTTCAAAGTCAAGGTCAAATTCGCCACCGATAGGCGCGGGAAGCACTTCATGATAATCGAAGTCGATGCCAGCGGGATAAGACGTATATAACGGCGCGACGCGATTGTAGTCAAGCTGTACCTGCGGGGCTAACTGCTGCATATAATCGACGTACTGCTTGGGGATAATACTCTCATAGCCGCGCACGTCGTCCAGCCCGTAGCGCCAGCCCATATTGGCATTCATGATTGGCGGCAGCGTCGGGTCTTCGAGCGTGATGTAACGCCAATCGTCGCCGTCGGTTTGCTGCGCTATCAGCCATTCAATCGCGGGCGGCGTGTAATCCAGCAGCGCGGGGTCGGACGCTGGATTGAATCCCCACCACGCAATGAACAAATCCAATGCGATAAGGGCAACAGCGAGAGTTTGCCAAACGTAACCCCTCCCTAGCCCTCCCCGCAAGCGGAGAGGGAATAAATCTTCTCCCCTCTCTCCTTGTGAGAGAGGGGCCGGGAGTGAGGGGTTCTTACGGCCCGCCAGCCAGAACACTAGACCCGCGCAAAACGTGAACAGCCCGAACAGCAGCACATTGCTATACTGGTAGCTGTAAAACATACGCGCATCCACGAAGGCTTCCGGCGCTCGTGCCATTCCTAACCACACACGCTCAACCAACGGCGCGATTTGATCGTAAAACCTGCGGCTTGCCAGCAAACTCACCAGTATCAATATACCGATGGCGATCATCACATAAGCGAAACGCCGCGCCCATTTGCGAAGCGGGGATGCGGGCGACGCATGCGTCGCCCCTACATCGCTGTTGAAAGTATTCATCCTCACTAGCGCATCCGCGCCGAGACCGGCCAGCGCCGCCACGCCCAGCGACACCGCGAAAATCCAGCGAAACGGCGAATGAAGCTGGTCGATGCCGGGGAACAGGTAATACAGCAGTGCGTAAGTCGGCAGTCCGAACATCAGCGTCAGCCCGCCAACGGTGAGCATGATAAACAGCGCTCGATAGTTGCTGCCCGCCCGCGCCAGCATCGTCTTGCCGAACAGACCGTCGATGATCGCGAAGGCTGCCAGCGCCAACGGCAAAATGCCGAGATAGGCCGCGCCTTCGACGTAGTTTTTCATGCCCCAGTCAATAGTCTGTGCGGCGTTGGTTGCGCGTAAAAGTTGGCCGTTAAACACGTCGGTATAGAGGTGATGTGCAGGACTGCCATAGAAGTTGGGCATGAGGAAGAGAACCACATCACGCAGGGGATGTGCCCAATCGATGACCTGATCGTAGCTGGCCGAACCGACGCGGAAGTTGGTGGCCGCGTGTTCAAACAAGGGGATGAACTGCGCCGCGCCCAAGCCAATGCCCAGTGCGACCATCACTGCCAGCCACGCGCCGCGAGTGATAAGCCATCTGAATGACCCCTCTCCGCTTGCGGGGAGGGGCGAAGGGGAGGGGTTGGATTGATGCTTGCGACCCTTCCACCATGATATCAACAGCCGCGCTGCCGACCAATATGCCAGAATCATCAGCGTGTAGTAGGTGATCTCGACGTGCCCGGCCAAGATATTGCAGCCGAGCGCCACCGCGCCAATCGCCACCCATAAGGCTGTCGCAGGGCGGCCCCGTAACGCGGGCTGCTGGCGGATCACGAATTCGACCATCAGCAGCAGCAGCGGCAGCCATGCCGCCGCCGCGATAATCATCGGGAATACAGCGCTAACCACAAAAAAGCCGCTCAACTGATACACGATTCCCGCGATCAATCCGCCGATACGGGCCGCGCCCAACCCTCGCATGAAGGCATACATGAACGCGCCCGCTAAACACAATTGGACGACGGTGAACCAACCATATGCCACAGGCAGCGGCAGCACGTAATAAATCACGCTGAACGGATACAGCGTCGAGGGCTGTCCGGCGGCGAGAAACGGTATGCCCGCGAACTGATGCGGATTCCACAGCGGGATTTCGCCCTGTGCAAGCTGTTCGCGGATGAACGATTTCCACTGGAAGTTTTCGAGTACAAGGTCGGAAACCAGCGCGTTTTGCGGCAGGGCTGGCGCGCCAGCTTCATCTCGGTAGCTGGCGAACGGCTCGTACTGGTACAGATTTTCGGCAGGGATCAGCGTGCGTCCGCCGAGCGTCTGCTGCCAGAACATGATAAGTGGCAGCGCGAACAGCAGCGCGATAATCAGAATGTCCGCTAAACGACGTCGACGCATAACACCCCCTGAAAAAGCGAAAGAACAGTATAGGGGTAGGCGGGCAATGTGTTCAAGGTGAGGAATGACGGCTAGAATAGTTCCAACATAACGAATTCCTTGTGGATGAAATAATGGCTGAAATTATACGTGGATCGGTTATCATCATTGCTGAAATCCACTGGCATTATGCGTGGCAAGTTCATCATGAAGTCGCTGCTGGATTGGGCGCGCTCGGCTATGACGTACATTTTATAAGTACGTGGCCGCGCAGATGGTGGCCCGGCTGGCAAAAAACTCGCAAGTATTTGAGCAGCCGCGCCGGAAGACAAACCTATCACGAAGGCACGTATTCGCAGTCTGTTCCAGTTGGCGTTACGCTCATCCCGCCGAATGGGATTCCTGAGCATAGACCGCTGGAACGCTGGTTTAACCGCCATGTTGTCGTGCCGCGTTTGATTAAACGTTTGCAGTCATACGGTCTGAAACGTCCTTTGACCGTCATCAATTATGTGCCGTTGAACTACGCGCTGGCTATACAACGCGCATTGTGCCCGGACGTGTCGATGTACTACTGCGTGTCGGATTGGGAAAACGTCGTTCACACCCGTGCTATTCAGGTGTATGAGCGTGAATTGATACGGATGTCCGACATCACGCTGGCCAACGCGCCCTTTTTAACGCATCATCTAAGCGAACTTGGCGCTCAACCCGTGTTTCGCCCCGAAGGTAAAAACTACGAGATGTACGAGCCTGTGCGCCGCGCTGTTCCGCCGCCGCGTGAGCGTCCGCTTTGCGCCTATTTCGGCAACATCGGCATGAATACTGACGATGATTTGCTGGTGCGTGTGAGCCAGCGTTATCCACTGCGGATCATTGGCAGTTTTAATACGCCCGTTGAAGGCTTGTCTGCCGAGACCGAGCTTATCCCGCCTGTTCCACACAAAGAACTGCCGGAACTACTGGCCGACGTAGATGTGCTGATCCTGCCTTATGATGCAAATGCGCCGCATATGCGCGGCGTTTTTCCGGCCAAGACATTCGAGTGTTTGGCGATGGGCAAACCGATTGTGATGATCGGCTTGCAGTATTTTGAAGACTTTGCCGACGTGATGTATATCTGCAACAGCGCCGACGAATTTCTCGATATGATCGCTGTCGCGGCACAGGAGAACGACCCCGCTCTGCGCGAACGTCGGCTGCAACGCGCCCGCGAAAACACCGATAAAGCGATGATAGCCTTCTTCGATCAGACGATTCAAGAGATCGCGGCGCACAAGCTCGGTAAAGCGACTGCTGACTATCCAGCTTTCTGCTCACTTCCAAAAAATGTTCGTTCATAATAATATTAGATGTGAACTAGACCAGTTCTCCACCGGAGAATGAATTCGCCCGCTGGAGGACACCTTTCAATACGCGATTTGGCTGACGGCTAATGGCTGAAAGCTGACCGCTAAAAGCTAAGGAGTATTTAAAAATGCCATCCTCTCTCAGCATCGAGGCTGCCCACCGACTGCGCCCTGATGGGCCGTTTCACCTGTCGCCGGGAGCGCAGCCGCTCCGCGCTACCATCAACTTGACACTGGAAAATGCGCCCGCGAGTGAGCCTGAGATCGTGTTCACCGATACGCGGCGCGATATGCAGTGGCGCGTCAGCATGACTCCCGCAGACAACGCTTGGACGGCGCAGGTGATGATGCCGCCGGATGTGACTATCATTCGTTATCATTTCGAGTTTGCCGACAAGTCCACTCTGCGCGAGACGGTGCAGGTCGAAGGACGCAACAGGCCGATTTTCGGTCAGTGGACGCAGCGCGATTTTCAGATCGCTGTATATGACCCGCGCAAAATGCCCGCCGATTGGACGCAGGGCATGGTGACTTACCAGATTTTCCCGGATCGCTTTGCTAACGGCGATACGTCCACTGACCGCGAAGCGATGGGCGTTTACGGTCATGCGCCGAAGTTCATGCCGTGGAACGACATCCCCGAAGCGCCGCCGCTCGGACGCGATTTCTACGGCGGCGATCTGCGCGGCATCATCGACAAGCTGGATTATCTGAGCGAACTCGGCGTCGATTGTATCTACATGACACCCGTGTTCGCCTCGCCAAGCAACCATCGCTATGACGCGCTCGATTATCTTAAGATCGACCCGATGCTGGGTACTGAGGCCGATCTGGTTGAACTCACCGAAAAGGCTCATGCGCGAAACATAAACGTCATCCTCGACGCGGTGTACAATCACTGCTCATGCGATGCGCCGTACTTCGACGTGATCGGGCGCTATGGCAAACAGGGCGCAACCCAGTCCAAACAGTCGCCGTACTATCGCTGGTTCAACTTCGACAAGTGGCCCACCAGCTATCAGAGTTGGATCGGGCTAACGCATATGCCGGAGTTTGTCGAATGTCCCGAAGTTGAGGAGTTCTTTCTGGGCCCCGAAGGCGTAACCGCCTATTGGCTCAAGCGCGGTGTCGATGGCTTCCGCACCGATGTCACCGATTGTAACAGCGACGAGTTCTGGCGGCGCTTCCGGCGCGTTGTGGACGCGGTGCGGCCCGGCGCGTATCTCATCACCGAAGAATGGGAGGACGCCAGCCACTATATGCTTGGCGATACGTTCAGCGGCACGATGAATTACCGCTTCGCGTGGGCGCTGCATGGCTTTTTCGTGTACGACAAGATCAGTGCGTCCGAATTGGATGATCGCTTGCTGACGTGGCAGCGCGATACGCCGCCACCCGCGCTCAAAACGCAGATGAACCTGATCGCCTCGCATGATACGGGGCGCGTACTGACGTTCAGCGAGGGCAGCCGCAGCCGCTTCGTGCAAACTGTCGCTTTCCAACTATCCTATGCGGGCGCGCCGATGATCTACTACGGCGACGAATTGGGCCTCGAAGGTAAATATGCCGAAGATGCGCGGCGCACGATTGATTGGGACAACTTCGACTCCAACGCCGACCTGCTAATTTTCTATAAACGGGCTATCGCCGCACGGCGCAATCATCCGGCGCTGCGGCAAGGCGATACGGAAACCATTTTGATCGACGACGAGCGCCGTATCTATGCGTTCGCCCGTCATCATGAGGGGCAGACGGTGTACTGCGTGTTCAACGCCAGCGATCAAGCTGCCAGTGTCAAAATCTCCGTCAACGAGGCGGGGCAGTGGGCTGACTTGCTGCAAACCCATGCGACGATTGATGTTCAGGACGACGTTTTAAGTGTCGAGATGCAGCCACGCGGCTCGGCGTGGTACGTGAAGGCTAAAAATAAAAACACCCCGACGCGCTTCGGGGTCTTTTTCATAGGTTGTGTTGGTACGGCATTGGCCAGTGGCTTCGCTGT
>JACMMD010000553.1 GCA_014379235.1 Anaerolineae bacterium | reverse complement strand
TGCTTTTCTGTGTCCGGCCGCCGCCCCCGCCCCCCCTACGGTAACTTGTTGTGCGTGTAGGGGCATGGCGCGCCATGCCCCTACCTAACCCCTCCCTAAATCCCTCCCCGCGAGTGGAGAGAGACTTTGCTCTTAGCGCCCGCCGATGACGGCGATGTAGTTCGTCACCCACTCGTAGTAGGGGACACACTCGGTTTCCATACCGCAGTCGGCAACGGGAGTACGCCAGAAGCGAATCTGTTCGAAGCTGTCAAAACCGTTGGTCGCGCAGCCTGCATCGGTCAGCAGTTCGTTGCCTTCACAGGCCGCTGGCACCGATGGCACCGAGCCGAACCACGCCGCGAGATCGCCTTGAACCTGTGGCGACAGCGAGTGTTCCAGCCACATATAGGCACAGTTCGGATGCGGGGCGTCGATAGACATCATGGTGCTGTCTGCCCAACCCGTCGCACCTTCTTCGGGGATCACGCTGGCGACTGGTGCGCCTTGCGCCACCAGCAGGTTCACCTGAAACGGCCATGAACTCGACGCGACCACACCTTCGTTCACGAAGTCGTCAATCTGGATGAAGGCATCGTGCCAGTAACGGCCAACCAGTGCGCGCTGTTGACGCAGCAGATCGAGCGCCGCGTTGAACTGGTCGCGGTTGAGCGCATACGGGTCGGTGATGCCGAGTTCCGGCTGATGCGCCATCAGGTATAGTGCGGCATCCGCGATGTAGATCGGGCCGTCATAAGCCTGAACGCGCCCCACGTTGGATTCGCCATCGGGCAGCGTTGTTTCTTCAAAGACGACGTTCCAGCTTGTCGGGGTTTCTTCACCGAATGCTTCGGTGTTGTACATCAAGACGTTCGCGCCCCACTGATAGGGTACGCCGTAGTGAACACCTTCAACCGTGTGCCACGGCGCGTTTTGCAGGCGCTCGTCTACCGTGTCCCAACTGGGAACGAGATCGGTGTTGATCGGCTGGACGCGGTTGCCAGCGACAAGGCGCAGGCTGGCATCGCCGGAAGCGGTCACGAGATCGAAGCCGCCTTCGTTCATCAGCGCGACCATTTCGTCGGACGTCGCCGCGGTCTTGACCTCGACCATGCAGCCCGTTGCTTCTTCAAAGGATGTCACCCAGTCGAATCCCGGGTCCGTTTCGCCGCGCTCGATGTAGCCGGCCCATGCCACGATAGAGACCGCGCCTTCCCCCTCACCAACTTCCATCATTGCGTCTTGGGCGCTCACCATACTGAGGGGTAAAACTACCAGCAGTATAAGGAGTAGAACGAATCGCTTCATCGAAAACCTCTTCCTATTTAATTTGCCTGACATAGCACCGTCGCATTTGCGGCGCTTGCTGCCACCTATTATAGTTAAAGTAACGCTTTTGCCACAAAAATAACGCAGCACTCCCTACCCGAAAACAAAGCGAGGTTATTGTGCAATGCCGTCAAATTCCGTGACTTTTGACCGCGCCGCCGATTACTACGACGAAACGCGGGGATTTCCAGCCGGACAAGAAACGCCCGTCGCGGACATGATCGCCCGTGTCGGACACCTGACTCTTGAAAGCCGCGTGCTGGAAATCGGCATCGGCACGGGGCGCATCGCCGTGCCCGTTGCCCATTACGTGCGCGCCTATTATGGCGTGGACATCTCGCGCCCGATGATGAATCGGCTGCGTGCCAAGCAGACCACCGAGCCGATCTACCTGACCGAAGGCGACGCGACTCAACTGCCATTCCCTGACGCTGCGTTCGATGCGATTGTCGTCGTCCACGTTTTCCACTTGATACCCGACGCGGCCAGTGCCTTGCGTGAATTGCAGCGTGTACTGCGGCCCGGTGGTGTGCTGCTGCACGGTCACGGGCATACCCGTGCGGGTATCCGGGAACTATGGGATGCGTGGGAGAGCATCAACCCTGCGCCCAGTCGCGGCGTGGACACCGATAAGCAGGGCGACTTCTTAAAGAGTGAGGGCTGGCAAGCGGCCAGCGGTGAGCAAACGCACGAGTACGAGGTTCACAGCGCCCCGCGTGAGTTCCTCGATCAGGTGCGGCGGCGCGTGTGGTCGAGCAGTTGGCATATGAGTGACGAGGATATGGCGCGGGGTATCACCGCCGTTGAGGCCGCTATCGCCGCAAACTATGGCGATGGCAGCGAAACTATTCCGCACAAGTCAGAGTTCTATGTGACGCCGTTCA
>JACMMD010000552.1 GCA_014379235.1 Anaerolineae bacterium | reverse complement strand
GGGGCGGCTCGCGAGCCGCCCCTACAAGAATATCGCCTAACCTACGTTAGGCTGCTTCAGTCGCTTCGGCTTCTGGCGTGGCTTCTTCCGCAGGGGCAAGGAAATCGGTCACGACAATATCGCCGGAGACGATTTGCGCGGCAAGTTCACGGATTTCTTCTTGCAGTTCTTCCGGCAGTGCGCTCTCCACGCCGCTGTCTTCGAGGACGAGGAAGGCCGGCCCGACACCGTTTTCTGCCAAGCCGTAGGTCACGACACCGCCTGTGAATTCATCAGCAGCAAGGTCGCGTACTGCTTCGTAGACACCTACATCGGTACGCTTGACCATCGAGTCGAGGATGTGTTCGGGGTCAAGTACGCGCTGATCGGTATCGACACCGGATGTGAAGAAGCCTTGTTCTTGCGCTGCTTCAAACACGCCTGTATTGCCTGCCGCAGCCACCGCCGCGATGTAATCTGCGCCATCCTCAAACTGGGCTAAGGCCAATTCGGCGCTGGTGCCGGGGTCATTCCAGCTATTGCTCCACGCTTCGAGAACAGTGGCATCGGGATTGACGTAGTGAACGCCTTCTTCATAGCCAACGAACCAGCGGCGAATGAGCGGGATATCGAACGCGCCGACGAAGCCAACGGTGTCGCTTTCGGTCAAGCTGCCGAAAATCGCGCCGATCAGGAACATGCCTTCGTGTTCGCGGAAAAGAACGCCGCGCACATTAGGGCTGTCAATCGCCGCGTCGACCAACACCCATTTCTGGTCAGGATATTCGGCGGTCAGGCGTGTGAGGGCGTCTACCGAGTCGAACGAATTGAGGACGATCAGGTCTGTGCCCGCGTCGATTTCGGCGCGGATATTGTCTTCCAGAGCGGTGATGTCGGCGGACTCAACCACAAGCGTGGTGACACCGAATTCTTCGCCGGCCTGTGTTAAGCCGTCCGCGATAAGCTGCAAGAACGGATTCACACCAATCGGCCCGGTGCTGACGTAAGTGGCGGTTAGTTCGTCGTCTTGCGCGGCGACAACGCTGAAACCTGTCAGCAGGGAAAGCGCGCTCACGATGACGACCCAGAGGCGAATACTTTGACGCATGATGTTTCAATCTCCTTGAAAGCGATTAACAGATGAACAAGTTAGCGAAATGCAAATGGACGTGCTAGGTTTGGCTGAACAGGCGCGGAACGCGACAGCCGTTCAATCGCGCCGAGCGCAACTTCAATCGATTTGCCGACTGCCTCCTCTACAATGTCACGGTGCGGGTTGTATTCGGCGTCCGGTTCCTTCACGGGATTACCGTCCGAAACAAGGATGCCGCCAGCGCGAACGCCGCGCAGCCCCGCCATCACCAACAGCGCCGATAGTTCCATCTCGACGGCGATGATGCCAGCCTTCACGTATATGCTGTAGCCGGATTCCACCACACCGGGGAAGAACATGGCTTTCGTCCAGACAATGCCGCGATGCCACGCATGACCAACGGCTTGCGCGGATTCTTGCAGCGCGATGACGACTTCGGGCGTGCTGAGTGCCGGATATGATACTGGCACGAGTTGATCGCTGACGCCATCTTCTCGAACCGTGCCCGTTGCGATCACCAGATCACCATCTTCGACTTCTGGGGCCAGTCCGCCGCAAGTGCCCACGCGAATGATGGTCTTCGAGCCGGCCTGCGCGAGTTCCTCGAACATACATATCGCGCCGGGGCCGCCCACTCCATGTGACGAAACGGTCAGATCGACTCCATGCCACTGGCCGCGATAGGTGACGTACTCACGGTTGCTGCCGATCTCCCGATGGTTATCGAGCAGCGCCGCGATACGCTGTGCGCGGCGAGGGTCGCCACATACCAGCGCATACTCCGGTAGACCAGTACGCGGAATCTTAGTTACGGGTAGAAAATCGCTCAAATCCTAACCTCACTTTCTTGTTGCAATTAAAAACCCCGGCACGTTGGCGGGGGCTTGTGTGGTTCACAGGCACAAAAAAGCCCCGACGGTTTGCTCCGGGGCTGGTATACACGATCTGAAAACTGCCTATCTATGCTCGTTTTCTACCCGCGACCAGAGCGCTGCAAACATACGCTGTGATAACACATACAGCCGTACATTTGGGCACTTTGGATCGGCATCGAGAAAACGAGTTTGGACATTTCGGTTTGGCAGTTGCTTGTGGAATGTTTAAGCAGATTACGCTGGCTAGGTTAACGTACTCATTGTAAATTGTCAAATCATCACTGGACGGAGCAAAAACTCACGCTTTTTGGTTATAGCCACAAAATTTGCATTCGTTTTGAGACGTGTTAAAGTGAATATATTATGCGATACCTTGCACCGACCACCATCTACGTCGTGCCAAT
>JACMMD010000551.1 GCA_014379235.1 Anaerolineae bacterium | reverse complement strand
GCAGGTGAAATCCTCAAAGGCCACAATCGTAACAGGTGCATTCGGATCGCCCAGAATAAAACCACCATCCGCCGTGCGCTCCGCGATCATGCCGTTGTACAGCACGACATCATCGGCTGGGGATGGTGTTTGAGTCGGTTCAGCATAAACCGCTGCCGTTTCCTCAACAGGGCCGTTAGCACCTGCATTGTTCAAAGCGCTGGCCGCGCTCAGGATCAGATTAATCACTGGCCCCGGTTCGCTATCTTGTGCCAGCGATACACCGTGAACACAAAGTAATATTAAAAGAACGCCTAAGATCGCGCTCAAGCCCCGCTGGTTTGTACGCTGCATGGCTCACTCCCTAAGTCATGTCCCATTTTGATCGTAATAGCCTATCACATCGCGCCGCAGAGTGGTAGGCGTTTGCAGAGTGACTCGCCGTCGCCGTTGCTCACAACATCCATATCAGCTATTCTCAAGCACGATTGCGTCCCCAAGCCAGAGAGGTTGAGCGCTTTTGGCCCCTACAGATCAATACGTTGCGGAAACGATCATTCGCGTTCGCTATGCAGAAACCGATGCGATGGGCATCGTTCATCATGCCAGCTATATCATCTACCTTGAAGAAGCGCGCACCAACTACGCCAGAGTACGCGGCAGCGATTACGCGAGCTTCGAGAGCAGCGGCTTTTACCTGACCGTTACTGAAGTTAATGCGCGCTATATCAAGCCTACTCGTTACGGACAACGGGTTATCGTGCGCTGCTGGATTAGCGATATGAAAAGTCGGGGGCTGACGTTCAACTACGAAATTATCGAAGAAGAGTCCGGCGATCTGTTAGTGAGCGCCTACAGCAAACATATCTGTATCACGCATGAAGGTCAGGTTGCACGTCTGCCAGACTCGTGGCGAAATTGGGGCGGAAACTAAACTTTGGCATGGCGCTCAAGTTCGAATATAATCATCACAATAGATAATATAGATTACTATTATAGTCTACGGAGATTGTTTAGATGGACACCTATGCTGAACGCCCTTGGCTAAAGCGATACGATGCAGGTGTACCGACAACGCTGCAACCCTACCCTGAAATACCTCTGCACGATTTTCTACGCCAAGCAGCCCGAAAAGCCCCCGATAGCACCGCACTCATCACTAGCGCCGAACTCCCTGTCGTAGGGCGCAAAGCCCATATTACCACTTACGCTGAACTTGATCGCTCATCGGACGCATTAGCGGCGGCATTGGTCGATCTCGGTCTCAAACGTGGTGATCGAGTCGCGCTGGTTATGCCCAACACAGTTGCTTTCATCATCAGCTTCTACGCGATTCTCAAGGCAGGCGGCATCGTAGCAGCGGCCAACCCCACGTTTCCGCCGGAGAAATTGCAGTTCCAGATCAACGACTGCGATGCTGAATTCGTCATCACCTTGACGCTGTTCTACAACGCGGTGAAGCAGATTCAGCCCAAGACCAAAATCAAAACAGTCATTGTGGCCAACATCAAAGAATACCTACCACCCCTTGCACGAACCTTGTTTACGCTCGCCAAAGAGAAAAAGACCGGCCACCGACTTGACAGCCTCGCGTTCGGTGACCACTGGTTGCAAGCTTTACTCACACGTTATGCGGGGAAACGCCCCGACATACAGCTAAAACCGGATGATCTCGCGCTCTTTCAATATACAGGTGGTACGACTGGCGTCTCAAAAGCCGCCATGTCTACCCATCGAGCATTGGTCGCCAATACCCTGCAATGCAAAGCCATGCTGCTTGGCAGCGATCAAGAGTATGGCAACCGTGAAATTTTCCTCGGCGCGATCCCGATGTTTCACGTTTTCGGCATGGTGGCTGTACTGAGTTTCGCAGTCGGCATGGGCGCAAAGATCATACTTGTCCCCAACGCCCGCGATTTTGACGATCTTCTCGGTGTGATTGCCGCTTTCAAGCCGTCGATTTTTATGGGCGTTCCAGCGCTGTTCAATGCCTTGAATAATCACGCACAAGTGCAATCCGGCGCGATGAGCCTGCGCTCTATCCGCGTCTGTCTGAGTGGTTCTGCGCCGCTGCCACCTGCGGTTAAACGCGAGTTTGAACGCCTGAGCGGCGGCACATTGTTGGAAGGCTACGGCATGAGCGAAACACCTACAGCCAGCCATTCAAACCCGGTCAAAGGCGAAAACCGCCCCGGCGCAATCGGACTACCTTTGCCAGATATGGATGTTCGCATTGTCAGCCTTGACGATGGCGTGGATGAAGTTCCGGTGGGCGAAATTGGCGAGTTGATTATGCACGGCCCGCAATTGATGATCGGCTATCATGGGATGCCAACCGAAACAGCACACACCCTGCGCGAACGTGATGGCAAAACGTGGCTCTATACCGGCGACATCGCCCGCATGGACGAGGACGGTTACTTTTTCATTGTGGATCGCAAGAAGGATATGGCTCTGATTGGGGGTTTCAACGTCTATCCCAACATTATCGAGAAAGTCCTCGCAGACCATCCCGCGATATTAGAAGTCGGTGTCGCCGCGATTCCGCATCCCGAAAAAGAAGGACAAGAGTCCTTGAAAGCGTGGGTCGTCACTCATCCCGGTCAAACGGTCACGGAAAAGGAATTGATTGAATACGCATCGCAGCGACTTGCACCCTACGAAGTGCCGCGCCGCATCAGCTTTATCGACGCTCTGCCTAAAACCGTTGTCGGCAAAACCCTGCGCCGGGAATTGGTACAGCAGGAAATACAAGAGCGCCAGCAGCGTGGAACCGCAGCGACAGCCTAATTATCATGCTCCGCAGGAAGTGGCAAATAGTAGCCCCGGTAGAAGGCGCGGGCCGGGGCACGGTTCATGTACCAGACGACATACAATGGCACGAGAATAGTCAGCACAATTTCAGCGACACGGAACGGTTGCCCAAAAGTATCGCCGGATGTAATCCCCGTTTCCAGCGCACGAGCATTCAAAATCGGCAGCAAATTCGAGGCAATCGTTCCCAACGCCAGTGCTAACACGGCCACCAGCATGAGCGCGTGAACAGCGCGTGGGCGTCCAATCCACGCAGCAATGCCAATCATCAGAAAACCACCCGCGATCACACCCCGCAGCAGCAGTTCTGCATCGTCAATACCGAGTATGTCGCCACCGCTGGCGATTGCTTGTACACCATCCTCGCCAAACTGGTAATCCTGCTGTGAGAAATGCTGGCGCACGGATAACACCAACGCGATCTGCATAAGCGGCAGCACAGAAAATAACACGGCGCTAGCCAAGATGGCTAGGGTTAGCCCAAACGGCCTCAGTGGCCGTTCTATGCTACGAGAGGTCGTGGTTTGCGTCATGTTTATCCTTAAAAATCATTACACTATCACTTAGGCTCAATAACTTGCTAGGTTGGTGTTGCTAAAGATTGTAAGTGATAGATAATTTTGCATTAGCCAAATACTTATCGCGTATGTTATAATGCTTACCAGCCTTTTAACTTGCGTAATTGTCAATACTTTGGAGACCGTTCCGAACCATGAAATTGCACGACTTGATAGAAAGATCTTATCAGGCGTTTCTCGAACAAGCG
>JACMMD010000550.1 GCA_014379235.1 Anaerolineae bacterium | reverse complement strand
TGCGGCGGGTGATACGATTGCTGTCAGCGCGTCCACTCTCAGCGACACGGTGCTGTCGCTTCAAACGCTGCCTGTAAGCGGTGACGGCGATGCTCCGCCGCAGTTTCCGGTGCTGCTGCCCGTACCGCCGGATGAAGTCATCGCCACGAACGTCAACCGCAATGTACTGCGAAACGACGGGGTGTATGGCATCGTCGTCCAGAGCATCGGCATTTTGGACGAAACTGGCCGCGATTACTCGCTGTCACTTTCAGAAGTTACGGGCGGTTTGGACGAAGTGCCGCAGTACGTTCGCCTGCTTGCCGACGATCCCGTGCGCGTGCTGACATTTATGGGCACGGCGGGCGAGACAGTGACGCTTTCGGCACGACTGCTGGGCCTCGATGCGGGCGTGTCCATCACGGCGAGGCAGGGGGAGACAGTACTGGCAACGTTCAACACGGGCGAGAGCATATTCCCGACGCAAGAACTATCGCAGCAGTTCACGATTCTGGCGGATGGCACGGTTGAAGTGATGGTCATGGGCGAGACGTTTCCGCAGGTCACGCCGGAAACGCTGGCGATCATCGAAGTGCAGTTATTCTTGACGCGCTAGGCGAGCGAGCCTTTTGGCGGAGAACGATCTAAGCCTAAAGTCGGACGGAGATCATTCATTTGCATGATGCTGATTCGGGTGTAATGTAGTTCAATACATCCAGTAGCACTTAACCGTATTTGAATACACAACAACATCCTCATCGAAGCAGCAAATTGTGTTTGCAATCATAAGGAGACATGCAATGGTTCGTAAGACTGTCCTCGGTTTAATGCTCGCTCTTGGCCTCGCTCTGCCAGTTATGGCGCAGGATGCTCCCCCCGCAGAAATTGAAAACGCGATTGTCAGCGGCTTGAACTTCCCGCGTGGCATTGCCTACAGCGAGGACGGCACACTGTACATTGCCGAAGCGGGCGCTGGCGGTGAAGCTACCATCATCGAAATCGAAGGCATGGCCATCAACGGCGGCGTCACCAGTCAAGTGACGACGATTGCTCCCGATGGTACGCAGGGCGTGGCTGTTGGCAGCCTCACCAGCGCGTTTGTGCCGATGGAAGGCGCTGGTCTGGGTTTGCAGCGCGCCATTCCGGCGGGCGACTCGCTGTGGTTGGTGCTGTCCGATCACCAGAACCTGACCGTGTTCAGCGATGCGATTGTGGAAATCGACACGGCTACGCTGCGCGTCAAGAACTACATCGAACTGTTCGCCTATGAAGCCGCGAACAATCCCGATGGCACAGAAGAAATCTACAGCAACCCGTCGGACATCGCTTGGGGCGAAGATGGCACACTGTTCATCATCGACACGGGCGCGAACGCGCTCTATAGCTGGACGGAAGCCGACGGTTTACAGTTGGTTCACGCATGGACTGACCTTTCCGTACCCGTCGCTATCGAGATGGGTGTGAACGGCGACATTTACGTAGGCTTTCTCGGTGAGGGCATCGCTCCCGGTGCGGCCAAGGTCGAACACTGGGCAGCGGATGGCAGCGAACTGATCGAAACATTCGATGGGCTAACCGCAGTCACCGATATTCTAGTTACTGAAGATGACACCATCTACGCGGTGCAGTTGGCGCAGCTTGGTGAGCAGGGCCCCGTTCCGAATTCCGGCAGCGTGGTAACAGTATCGGCAGACGGCATCACCCCCGTCGCCGAAGGTCTGAGCAATCCGTTCGGTATCGCTCAGAACGCCGATGGTGAATTGGTCGTCAGTGTGAACTCGGCTTTCGCTGCTCCCGGTAGCGGCGCGGTAGTTACTATAGCGGCTGAGTAGTCTCTAATCATCTGTAAGTTGGCTGTGTAATTATCTAACAGGGGCGAGGCACAACGGTTGACGATTGTGCTTCGCCCTTATGCGTTTTCGCCTTATGTGAAGGTATTTATAATCATGAGCAGCCCCCGCGTAAATCTCTGGATCGTCCGCTTGCTGGTTGTTGCGATAGCGGCGTCGTTAGCGGCATGTGGCGCAGCATCCGCGCCAACTTTAGCACCTACTGCGGCCCTGCCCACTATCGCGCCGACGAGTGAGCCAAGCGCCACAATGGTTCAGACAGAAGAAGCGGACGAATCCACGCCGGAAGTAACTGCCGAAGCGACGGGCGAATCAGTGGCAATGGGCGACGGAGTATTCGCAGATGCGGTACGCGGCGACTCGCTGTTTCACTACGGCAGCAATGGCGCACCGCCTTGCTCTAGCTGCCATGTGACGGATCAAAGCGCACCGGGACGTTTCGCATTGGGGCCTAATCTTGGCGGCATGTCGGAGCGGGCCAGCACGCGCATCGAAGGCTTTTCGGCTGAAGACTATATCCATCAGAGCATCGTCGAACCAACCAGCTTTCTTGCTCCCGGCTTTCGCAATTCCATGTTTCCGCGATATGGTGAATTATATTCCGCGCAGGACATTGCTGATTTGATTGCCTACTTGTTGACTCTGTAAATTATGCGGCTGGTGGTAGTGCAGCAAAGGTTGGCGCAGGTGTGCGGGTTGGCGGACGCGGGCTAGGCGTTCGTGTCGGCTGAGTCGGGCGCGGTGTAGGCGAGATGATAGCGTCGTGGTTGCGCCGAGCAAAGACTCTATACCAGTCGCCGCCGAATGACGACCACGTTGTGACAAACATGCCTTCCGGTTGGCAGGCTTCCGGGCGATTGTTCGGCACGTAGGCATAGTCTTGATCGTCCCAGTTCACGACGTATACATAAAAATAATTATTGCGGCAGCGTCCGTAATAGATGCCCTGCGCTCGAATGCCGAGCGATGACGGTTCAGCGAAAAAGATGCGCTCACCATCTACATCGTCCCACTCGCTGATGTGTGAGCCAAACGTCTCTTGCAATAGTGTGAGCTGTGTTTGCGCGGTAGCGGTTGCATCGGCGGCTTCGCTGGCGCGGGACTGATATTGGCTGAAGCCCCAACACGCAAGTCCGAGACCAGCAAAGACTAAAATCGCGCCGGAAATCACCTGTCCGGTATCCCAGACGTCGGTACGCTCGGACTTTTCGCCGCCGAGCAAGTTGCCGAAATGCGTCCATTCCCACATGAAATCGCGGGCGAAGATCATCAACAGCCCGAAGCCCACGCAGAATACACTCACACAGATTAAACCACCTACCGCGCCTGATGCTTCCATCGCTGGTCATTACCCCTTTGAGATGGTTATCCCTTCTATCCCTTAACCATAGCACAGGCTCGATTTGGGGTATTCCCCAGAGGTGAGGGGTTTCGCACCATCACTATTTGAGGCGCTGCTGAGTCTTATCGCTGGAGAGTTCGCGCAGGGCGTCGGCGGCTATCCAACGTGCTGCTTTCGACTCATGCTGCTGGATGCGTTCAGCCCTGGCGATAGCGCGTACATCGACCACGCTGATACGATAGACCGTTGTCTTGGGACGGATGCCGAAGCGCGACATGCCCTCGACATTGGCGGGATTCGCCAGCGATTGTAGTTCGGCCATGATGTCGCTATAAGTCGTTAGCTTGTCGGCCACCTTTCAGCCCTTAATTTCACTCAGAACTTTGATCTCATCCCGTCGGCGTAGTGAGCGGCGGCATCGTAGGCATCGGAGTCGATGACGGTGGAATGCTGGTCGGTTCGATGGTGACGGACAGCGTAGGCAGCAGCATGTCTGATGGCGTGTTGGTCGGCGGCGGCACAATCGGCAGATCAATCGTCGGTCTGGCTGGCGGCTGCGGCAGTTCTACCGAGATACCCGGTACATCCGCCGAAAGCTGCGCGGCTAATGGGTCAGGGTTGAGCGACGGATCATAGTTAATCAATTCCGGTAACAGCGCTTGTATCAGCACCAAGTTGACCTCTGCGCTGTCGACATCATCCAGCGCCGTGCCGACAATATCCGCTGTTACGATGCGTTCCGCGCCGATAGCAGCACAGGCTTCCGCGAATAAGGCGATAGCGTGATTAACGCTGTCGGTAGCCGACTGTAAAGCGCGGACGGCTGGCACGAAGGCGGGTTCGCGTTCTAAGTCAATGGCGGTGAAGGTGACAGGCTCGATTAGTTCGGGCACGAAATTGCAGGTGGCGCTGCCGCCGGTAGCGATGCTGCGCCAGATGCCGCTGATGCCGTAGTAGGCGTTGTTCGTCTGCGAGAAACCGAACGTCATCTGCGCCACTAGCCGCCCAAACGGATTGATGGCGGCGGCGTCAGGGATGGGCTGCGAACCGGCGTCCACATTGAAGTTCCACGAGCCGGCCCAATAGTATTGTTCTTCGTCCTCAAAGCGGAATTGCAGCCAGATCAAGCGGCCAGTGCCGAAGAACAAT
>JACMMD010000007.1 GCA_014379235.1 Anaerolineae bacterium | reverse complement strand
GTCGAGGCGGCCATCGCAAATATAAATCGTCGCTTCGCCATTCTCGATACCGATGGCGACCAATTGATCTTCAAAGCCAGTGACCCGGCCAGCATAAGTGCGTAAATCGGCGGCGGTCTGAGCCTGTACACCAAAGGCAACAACGGCAAAGACTGTGACGAGCATCAAACCTAGTACGATACGTAGAAGAATCCCAGAACGATTTTGGGGCTGCATGACGGTTGCTCCCTACCATGTGAAAGACGTTTGGCAAAAGCGCCATCTACCACTATAGGCAATATGAAAATAATGGCAAAGTCTTTTCTGCCTCCCCCAGTTTGCAAGGGTTTGCCGCGCCCGTTTCCGGCGCATAATAGATACTAGCAAAATCCATCACAAGGCAGACGACGATGTGGAACGAAAAGCCCAAGCACAAAAACGACGAACTGCTGGCGGAACGCTTGCTTGGCCTCGAAAGTGACGCTGTTCATTTTTTCAATCAGTTGTTTCCGATTGAGCCGGACAGCATTCGCGTTCATCTCGACGGCTTTTACGAAGCCGAGTACGCGCCGCATCATACGGTTCATGGCGATCTAGCATGGTTGCAAAAAAGACAGGGCTTTGAGCTGCGGTTTGAACAGTCAGACGATGGCGACCTGATCGTATTCGTTCGGGAGCGCCGCCACATGCCGCTTTTGAACCGTTTGAAAAGCGCCGTCAGCGATTTGTTAGGCGGTTAAGCCGCCAACGATTGCCCTTTTTCGTGTATCATTGGCGATGCTTGGCCCAAACGTGAGGCTTACTGTTATGTCTTTTTTGACGCCGCTTGCGCTGCTAACCGGGCTGCTGGCCCTGCCAATCATTCTGCTGTATATGCTGCGCCTGCGCCGCCGCGAAGTGCTGGTTTCCAGCACGTTCCTATGGCAGCAAATCATACAAGATAACGAAGCCAATACCCCGTGGCAGCGCCTCAAGCGAAACCTGCTGCTTTTGCTGCAACTGCTGATTCTGGCGCTGTTGGCCTTCGGGCTGGCGCGACCTTATATCATCGTGCCAGCGGTCAGCACGGGCGAGATCGTGCTGCTGTTGGATGCCTCGGCCAGCATGAACGCCACCGATACCAATAACACCGCAGGCGCAGCCCTCACGCGCTTTGACGAAGCCAAGCGCCGCGCCTTAGAAATCATCGACACGTTAAGCGCGGGCGATACCGTGACCTTGATTCACGTGGCGGACGTGCCCGAAGTGCTGACACCCTCGACCAATGACCCCGCTGCCCTGCGCGCCGCTGTCGAACGCGCACAACCGACTCACGCTCGCGCTGATTGGGATGCCGCGCTGACGCTGGCGCGTTCGCGGGCGGAAGGCACCGATAATTTCAGCACGGTGATTATCAGCGACGGCGGATTGGGCGAGTTGGGCGCGCTGCCGGAAATGCCCGGAGAAACGCGCTACGTGCAAATCGGCAGTGCTAACAGCAATGTGGCCATCACCGCGCTGGCGACCCGCGCTCTGCCGGGAGAAGTGCCGCAGCTTTTCGCGCAGATCACCAACTTTGGCAGCACCGACGCTGACGTGATTTTCAGCCTGAGTGTCGACGGCGAGCTGTTCACCGCCAACCGCTACAGTGTGCCAGCAGGAGAAAGTACGCCGCTGGTTTCCGAAGCACTGCCGGATGGTTTCGCCACCCTGCAAGCAGACTTGACGCTGCCCACTGATGCCTCGACACCGGATTATCTGCCCGACGATAACGCGGCGTGGGCGGTGGCTGGCGAAGGTGGCCTCAAGCGGGCGCTGCTGGTGACTTCGGGCAATCTGTTCCTTGAGCAAATCTTACGCAGCCTTCCCGGCTGGCAAACGTTCAAGAGCGCGCCCGATCAAGCCCTACCGACACAGGATTTTGACCTGTATATCTTCGACGGGACGCTGCCGGCCATTTTGCCTGATGCGGATTTGTTTATCGTCGACCCGCCGAGCAGTACGCCGTTGTTCACGGTTGGCGCGGACAACGACGATGTGGGTACGGTGATCGTCACCCGCGATGACCCGCGCACGACTTACGTCGATTTCGATGCGGTCAATGTGCTGACCTATCATGATGTTAGCGCTGATTGGGCCGATATACTGGTCGAGGCAGAAGGCGGGCCGCTGGTGCTGGCCGGCGAGGTCGAAGGGCGACAGGTCGCCATTTTGACGTTCGACCTGCACGACTCCGATCTGCCGCTGCAAATCACATGGCCGATTTTGATGGCCAATCTGCTGGACTGGTTTACGCCGCAGCAGGCGATTTCTATCCCTGACGGTTTGAGCGTGGCCGATTCGCTGGTGGTGCGTCCGCCGCTCACCGCCGATACCATTCGCATCACCGGGCCGGATGGCGCAGCACGAGACATCCCTATCGAGCGCGAAACGGTGGTTTACGCGGATACGCACACGCCGGGGATTTACACGCTGGACGTACTCGAAGGCGGCGAAGTGCTGCAAAGCGCGCCGTTCGCCGTGAACCTGTTCGACGCGAACGAAAGTAACATCACCCCGCGTGATACGCTGCTGATCGGCAACACGACCATCACCGAAGCGGCGCGTGAGGAGTTCGGGCAGCGCGAGTTCTGGCCATATGCGGCGCTGCTGGCGCTGCTGTTCCTGTTGATTGAGTGGTATGTCTATCATCAACGCCTGCGCGCTCCGACAATGCTCAGGCCGGTGCTGCGTCGCAGGAGCGCCTAGAGCATTTACGCCAAGCTATACTGCTTGCCGACGATTTGCCTACGCCCAATAATCATTACGCTCCTGCCCGCCGCCGGGTGATAAAATGATCTATAGAGTTGACCTGCGTTTCTGTTCAACTGCCTCAGCCAATTCCTGACCACTAGTGAGTTAGACAGATCCATTATTTTGCCCATACGACAACGACTGATCTCTGCCTTGTGCGCGATGGTCGCGCTTATCTGTATTGCGCCAAATATCTCGACTGTATCGGCGCAAACCACGTTCGTGCTTTCTCGCGTGATCGTCATTTCGTTGGATGGCGCTCGCCCCGACGCGATCTTGCAGGCCAATACACCCAACATGCACATGCTGGCCGAACGCGGCACAGCGTCATGGACGGCGCAAACCGTCTATCCTTCGGTGACGAACATCGGCCATGCCTCGATGCTAACGGGACTCAGCGTCGAGCAGCATGGCGTCAACCACAACGACAGTTTCGTTTTCCCATGTCCGTCGCTGCCCATCGAAACGCCAACGTTTCTCACGTTGGCGCAGCAGGCCGCTTATAGCACGGCGATAGTGGTCGGTAAAGAGCGCCTCTGCTACTTTCGTCAGCTTGAAGAAACTGACTACACCTTCGCCCGTGAGGGTGATCGCAGCGTGGTTGACCGCGTGTTGGAACTGAT
>JACMMD010000549.1 GCA_014379235.1 Anaerolineae bacterium | reverse complement strand
GAATCAGCGCGCCATCGACAGGGAATTCATCTTCGATTTCCGTGCTGACTCCCGCTCCGACAACCGCCGTGCCAATAGTCAGCGGAAAACTGCCGCGTGTTTCGTGACCATCGGCTGACGATAACACGCGCCACGCGACTGTATAGAGGCCGTCAGTTAAAGCGCCCGGTTCGATGAACATTTGAAATGGGTCGGATGGCTCAAGCTGCGAGGGCGGGAGTTCCAGCGTTTCGCCATTGGCATCACGTAAAGTGATGCGGCTGAAATCCGGTTCGAGCGGTTCGGAAAACCACAGGCGAATCTCGTCCGGCGCGGTGAGCAGCACAGCGTTGGGAGCGGGTTCGGAGCGCAGCAAATTCGCGTGTGCCCAAACCACACTCACACTGAGAAATGTCAGCGCCAGCAGCGCCGCGCCGAAAACGAGAATACGTCGCATGAAGTGATTGACCTTAGTTCGCTGGCAAGCCTAGCTTGCTTGCATCTCGGCGATTTGTGCTTCGAGTGCTTCAATACGCGCCAAGAGTTCAGCGACGGTTGGCTCTGCTTCGGGGAATTGAATGTCGCTCGACGGCTCAACGGCGCTGAATTCACCATCGGTAGAGGTGAAGGTTTCGTCCACTTCGACATCGCCAATCGTGCCGAAAACGCGGAAGCTGTAATCGCCGGGGCGCGTCGGAATCAGGTCAGCGATGTAGTGGCCGGGTTCACTCCATGCGCCGCGTAGTTCGACGGTCTTGGTCGCGGGGCCAAAGGTGATCTCGACTTGCAGTTCCGCACCTTCGACAGGTTCTTCGGTGTCGTGATGCTCGATAAAAAGTTCCGGCCCGTTCAACTGACCGGCCAGCGCAGGTTCATTGCGCCAGCCAAATGTCAGCAGGTAGTCACCGACTTCGCGCCCTTCGTGGGCGGCTGCTGGCGAAAGCGCCAGCGCGAGTAAAAGCAGCATCAGGCTAAAAACGAGTGCAAACTTGCTGCGAATCATCTGCGAAAGCTCCTTGAAATGTGCGTTGAATTACCCTTGTAAGATTATACGCTTATCTGAACGGGTGAGGATGCCGCCAAAGATAAGTTTTTGGTGAGACTAAAACACTTATCAGGTCAAGCGGCGTTTGCCCATGCGCGTTCCAAGCCACCATCCACCGACTACGGCGAGCAACCCGCCGATCACGATAACGGTTAGATTGGCTGCGCTCAGTCCGCGCTGTTCGGGTAGGGGTGCGGACGGTGTAGTGCCGTTGGCTGAGACGGGCACGGTAGCGGTAGGTACGCCGGGAGCGGGTTCTTCCACCGTGACCATGATGCCATCGGGATTGCCGAACTCCATATGTTCCGCGCTGCCGAGAATCGCGCACAGACGATACGTTCCCGGCGCGAGGTCGAGTACCGTCGCAGGTTCATAGACCATGCCGCGCAGTTGGTCATCAATCCAGATATGCCAGTGACCGCCATCACTCAGGTCGAAACCCGCCGTCTCGATAGTGACAACTATCTGCCCACCTTGTACAACGCTGTTCGCGGTAGGCTGAACAATATGAATCGAAGGCGAATCCGGCGTGTCTGCTGGAATGTCAGTCATGAGGGCGCGGCATTCGGTGTCAAGGGTGTTGTCATTTTGCGCGAGCGCGGTTTGACCCCAAGGCAGCAGGACGAAGGCGACTATGAGTGCAGCAATAAAACGTGGTTTCAAGGTAACAAATCCGTCATTAGTTTGATGCATGTTACGCACGGCTGTGATAGCATGAATGTGTACCTTGACGATAAATGTGATTATAGAAATTGGAAAGGGTCATTCGCATGGCGAACCGTTTCAAAAGCACTTTGTTCTTGGTGATTGTTTTGCTGGCATTGGCTTCGTTCAGTGTGACGTGGGCGCAAGAAGCGACACCCGATGCCGTCGCCGCCGAAGACATGAACTTACGTTACGGCGCTCCGGTAGAAGGCACGATTGGCGGCGGGGGTAGTAAATTTAATGAGATTTGGACGCTCGAAACCGCTTCGGCAGATCGCATTATGGTTCGGGCGGAGCGCACGAGCGGTAATCTGCTGCCGGATGTGTCGATACTCAGCCCAACCGGCGATGTGCTGAATGGCAGCTATGGCACGGATTCGACCAGCGCGGCGGCCCAGATCGCTGACTTCACCTTGCCGAGCGCGGGCACGTTTCAAGTGGTTGTCCAGCGCGCCGATGGCGAAGGCGGTACGACAGCAGGCGACTATACACTCGTAGTGACGGCGTTGGCCACAGGTGCGGATAACCCCAACAATGTGGCGGTTGTCGGGCCGGTGGACTACAACGCGCCGCTCGAAGGTGAAATCACGCCTACTCATTGGCGACAGCTTTACACGTTCACTGCTCCGGCTGCGGATTTACTGCATATTGCGGCCCGGCGCACACATGGAACGCTGATCCCGACAGTCGAAGTGTTGGATGCCAACGGCACATCGTTGGCCACTGGCTATCCGTCTTCGACGGATGATTTTGCGGAGATCGTCTATACCAATCTGCCGAGTGCGGGCCAATATACGCTGGTGGTGACACGCGAAAGCGGCTTCACAGGCAACACCACCGGCGGCTATGAGTTGTTGGTCGAACTGCTCGGTTCGGGCGAGGGCAGTCCTCTGCTCGAAGGTTCGGCGGGCACACTTGATTATGACACGCTCGTGGAAGGCGAAATCACCGATGCCCGCTGGTATCAAGACTGGCAGTTGGTGACGGATGGGTCAGATACCATCACCATTCGCGCCGAGCGCCCAACCGACGGCGATGTTTCAGAAACGGGCAACCTTGAGATGGAAGTGGTTCTACTTGGCGGCAGCGGGCAAGAAATTCGGCGCGGCTATCTCAGCACCACAGGCGCGGATGCTGTGATCGACCATCTGGCGCTGGCTAATCCCGGCACGTATACGGTTCGCGTGGCGCGTGTTAGCGGGCAAGGCGGCGAAACAACCGGACTCTATAACTTGACGGTGATGCTCGAAGGCTCTGGCGTAGGCAGTCCCGAATTGGCTGATCCATCCGGCGTGGTAGAAGTTGGTACGCCTGTCGATGGCGAAGTGACCAACGAGCGCTGGTCGGACTCGTGGACATTCGCGGGCGAAGCCGGACAGGTGCTTGACATTGTGGTCGAGCGAACTGACGGTACGCTGTTTCCATACATCGACCTTCGAGACGCTAATGGCCAGACACTACGCACCGGCTACCCTGATCCGACACGAGATCGGGTGGCGATGATGGCCACCACGATTCCGGCTGCGGGACAGTATCTAATCGTAGTCTATCGAGATCGCGGGCAGGACGGCGACACTGAAGGGACGTATACGCTTAGAGTGACACCAACGCAATAAAGATAGCCTTCAACATGGGCGGCTCAGCGAGTACGAGCCGCCCATCTTCCAGCTTGACCTACGCCATACATTACTCAGCGGCGATTTTCAAAGCAGCCCTATAAATCTTGGCCATATCTCGTAACTGCTTATACGAGACCGGTTTTATCAGAACACGGTCTGCCAAGCGCATCAGCGTAATTGCCATACGTGGATCAGCACTCGCAACGATCACTCTTGTAGCAGCAAACCGACTGTCCTTGCGTAATCCTTCTAAGATAGTAGCGCCGTTGGCGCCCGGCAAATGTAAATCGAGGACAATCAAATTTGGTACGCTCTCGCTTAAGCGAGCAAGAGCCTGTGTTCCATCACGGATCACTTCCGTTTCATAGTCGGCCTCATTCAGCGCTTTTGCAAAAATAATGCCGATGTCCAAGTCGTCCTCGATGATGATCGCAAGTGCTCTGGTCATCATCCCTGTACTCCTTCCGCAAAAGGCACAAGCGGCAAGACTAATGTAAAGGTGCTTCCGCGTCCTAATTCGCTATCTAGGTGCATTTGTCCGCCCATCATTATTACAAGCTGCCTGACGATGGATAGACCCAACCCGACACCACGATTTTGACTGCGGCTGGCTGAACCATCTACCTGCCAGAAAGCCTCAAAGATATAAGCTTGTGCTTCGAGTGGGATGCCTGACCCTGTATCAGAGACGGCTGCCGCCCAATGTTCGGCATCATGAAGATAAACGCGTACAGCTACTTTTCCACGCTCGGTGAACTTGATCGCGTTGGTCACCAGATTCAGGATGATCTGCTCAAGCCGTGCGAAGTCCCCGTTCAAGATGAGCGGTACGTCCTGATCGATTGTTATCGCAAAATCTAACCCCTTCGCCCTTGCGGACACGCTAACGTTCGACTCTAACACATCGACTAAATCTGTTAGAGCGAAATCAGTCGGGGAAAGCTGGAGTTTGTTCGCTTCCATTTGAGCCGTATCGAGGAGGTTGTTGATGAAACGTAGCAGTTGGTCGGCGTTGACGGCGATGCGTGTGACCGCGTTTTGCTGTTGTTCGTTAAGGTTGCCATCAACGTGTTCCGCTAAAATCTCGCTATAGCCGACGATGGCGCTCAAAGGGGTGCGCGCATCATGGCTCACATTGGCAAGAATTTGGGTTTTCAACCGAAGTGCTTCTTTAGTTTGTTCGTGGGCCAGCGCGAGATCTTTCTGAGCGTTAGCACGGTCAGCAATTTCTACTTGAAGCTGCTCGTTCGTCTTCGAAAGTTGAAGGGTGCGTTCGGTTACGCGTTGTTCGAGACTGTCAATCGTTTCGCGTAGTTTGGTGGTCATATCGTTGAACGCTTCAGCCAGCGTCTCAAGTTCCACACCTGCATGTAACTCAATCGTGTATGAAAGGTCGCCGCCGCGAATACGTTGTGCTGCCAGCGTGAGTTCCTCAATGGGCTTGGTAATTGTGCGGCTGAACAGCCACGCTAGCAGCATCCCTGTTGCTGTTGCCGCCACCGCCACCAAAATTCCCTGATCACGCATGGCAATCGTTTTGACAATGAGCGGTTCGCGCGATAGCGCGATACTCAGCGCACCGATCTTTTGCCTGCCGAGTATGATAGATTGTCCGACCACTAAACGATCTGTCTGTGGCTCGACAATTATTTCGTCACTGGCCAGCAGACGCGCTCCGAAGGGGTCAGCATCGAGGCCGAATACCAGTTCAGCGACAGTTTCCGTATCCGCGATCAGCCGCCCATTCGCGTCGAAAACATGACCTGAGATGATTAGTTCGGAGTCGCTAAGTTGCTCAACGACTTCTTCGAGGAAGTCTGCGTCGAGGTTGTAAAGGGCGTCAACGATAATTTCGGACATTGCTTCCAGCACCAAGCTACCTTGCTGGCGCAGTTCGGTTTCAAACGATAACTGTTCGCGCCGGATCGAAAGCACGGTAACACCGATGACCGCCAGCACAACCGTGATCGTGAAGGTGGAAATCAGCTTGACGGCAAGCGGACTGCGTCGCCAGTCAAATCTCATCATGGAGTTTGCCGATCCTGTACCATCGCGTACATGGCGCGCATATTGTCTAATGCCACGCTGAGACCTTCGGGGAATTCATCAAACTGGCTCGTCTCGAATTGTTCCAGAACAGATTGAGCGTCAGGATTCTCGCTCATCGCCAGCAGCGTGGCTGTAATTGCTTCGATTAACGCGGAATCCATACCCGGGCGTACCAAACCGACATGGCGTGGAATAGGCTCTGTCTCTGCTAGAATAACGATTTGATCTCGCGTTTCCTCTGGGATACTCGCATACGACTCACTATCTGAGACTCCGGCGGCGGCGCGGCCACTGATAACCCACTGAATGATATTGTCGTCATCCCCGCTAAAGACATAACCAATGGCGTCGTCTTCTACGGTTGCGGATATGCTGTCAACTTCCTCAGGGTTCAAGCCGGCCTCGATCAGGTGAACAAACGGAACCATATAACCCGACGTGGAAAACGGCTCGTCGAAGACGACAATATTGCCTTGTAAATCTTCAAGGCTGTCAATATCGCTATTCTCCAGCACAAAGAAGACCGAATGATATTCGCTAACGCCATCTTTCCAACGCCGCAGTATCGGCTGTGCGCCAGCCTGATCCTGCATAATCATGGCTGGGTACAGGCTGTCAAAATACAGATCGATTTCTCCATCTCGCAGCCAACTTACGGCGGTCTCGAAGTCTGGGGCCACCCTCACCTCGCCTGTGGTGATGCCGAATTCGCCTAAGTTGGCGGCCAGATAATCTGCAAGCGGCTGGAAACGACGGATAATCTTG
>JACMMD010000548.1 GCA_014379235.1 Anaerolineae bacterium | reverse complement strand
CTCAAGCACGAGAATTCCGGTTGGAATGAGCGTGTCTTCCCACGTTTCGGGATGCGGCAGTGTTACGCTGATGGGGTATATCGTCCGCAAAATAGGCGTACTTCCATCATAGGCGACGTGCGAAACAGGCGCGTCGAGTAGATAATCGTTTTGCGAGAGAGAAGCGACCTGCGGCGCAGCGACCTGTTCAAGTCGCAGGTCGGAATAGAATTCTTGCGGCTCTAGCGAATACACCGAGCTGATGTCGAAGTAGTCGGCGCTCGGCGCTTGAAAATCTGCGGCGCTGACGTGGTAATACAGCGCGGGCGTAGCGCTGCCCTTCTCGACAAAGCGCCCCATCACAATCTCGTCGTGGTCGATCCAGATCGCCAGCGTTGGCCCGGCATCAGGCACGATGTTGAACGGCGAAATCAGATAAAAGCCAATGCCATCCAGATCGTTGGTCTGCAAACTGACTTGCAACTGAGTTAGCAAACTGAGGTTGGCTTGCAGCGCGAAAGTCTGGTCGGCCTCGTTGATCGGCTGCGGCGTGTCCGCGATGCTGAACGGGTTCAGGTAGTTGCCGGGATCGGCGTAATACGGGCCGAACAGCGCCGTTTGCGCGATCTCCTGCGTCACGCGGTCACTGCGTTCCATGCTCTGCGCGATCAGCGAGGCGTTGTCGATCATCTCATTGACCATGTTGGCCAAGATGCCAGACATACGCTGTAGTTCAGCCGTTTTGATGCTCGTGAGATTATTCTGATTCGACACACTGATGAGCGTCGCCAGCCCGATGGTCAGCAGGATGAACACGGCTCCCACTGGCAGCAGAATTTTCGTGCCGATGCCGAAGCTGCGCGCCTGTATTCGGCTCATCTGCTCCTTGGTATTCACCGCTCACGCTCCGTTTGCTGCCAGTGACGTATCAGTTCGTCGTATGGAACAGTGATCGGGGCTTCCGGCGGGCGTTCTTCTTTGGGCGCTCCGGGCTGCGATAGCCACCATTCCGGCGAGCGCGGCTCGTTCAACACGGGCGAGAAGCGCGTCATCTGCATTTGGCTCATGGCCTCGTCCATTTGCACAGCGATATTATCCATCGCCTGCTGCGGCGTGATTTCGCCTTCGATGGCCTGCGCGATGTTCGGCCACCAGAAGCTCGACAACAGCGGATAATCGGGCACGTTCAGCCCTGTGCCTGTCCACTGGTTCGACTCCGACGAACGGTAGAACTCGATCAGCCCGCCGTATTCCTGAATATGCTCTGACAGATAATCCGAGAACAGCGTCGATTCGCGCACGAGTGTTCCGCCGACGATGAACTTATCCACCGCGACAGTTTGCGACACAGCGAACTGCGCCCACAGCCAAGCCATCGCCCTACGCGGGCCTTCGACGCTCACCGGAATCGTCCAACTACCCGCGTCCTGATAACCAACTTTCATGCCCTCATCCCAATAGCGCCCGTGCGGAGTCGGCGCAAGCCGCCACAGGGGTAAGCCGTCTGTGTCGGTCACCGGACTGTCAGGGTCATGAAAGCCCGCGTCAGAAAGCCATGTCGTATATTGAAAGATACTCTGCGCGATGTCGCCTTGAGCGGCACGAGGGCCGGCATCGACCCACGCCCAATCCCGCGCATCCGGCGGCGCATACAGGTTCAGCCAGCGAATATAGGTCTCAAGCGCATACACCGCCGCCGGGTCATTGGCCGCGCCGCCGCGTTCAACCGACGCGCCGACAGGGATACCATTCTCGACACGGATGCCCCACTCATCGACGGGTAAACCGTTGGGCAAGCCGACATCGCCCACGCCTGCAATCGACAGCCACGCATCGGTAAAACGCCAACCGAGCGATGGCGACGTTCGGCCATAATCCAGATGTCCGTAGACCTTGATGCCGTTGATGTAGCCCGCTTCATCGTCCGGTGTGCCGCGCACTTCGTAAGTGAAGAAGTTGGCGATGTCCTCATAGGCCGCCCAATTCACCGGAACGCCAAGCGGATAGCCGTAGATGTCCTCGAACTGCGCTTGAATGAACGGGTCGCTGAACCAATCGTAGCGAAACCAATAGAGGTTGGCGAACTGCTGGTCGGGCAGTTGTAGCTGGTTACCTTCGAAGTCCTGCCCGAATTCCAGATTGAGAAAGTCGTCGAGGTCTAAGTACGGGTTGGTATAGTCCGCGCCTTCGTCCGCTATGTACTCGGTCAGGTTGACCACACCGCCCGTGCGTAAATGGGTACCGATCAAATCAGCATCGTTGACGTAAATATCGTAGATGCGCCGTCCGGTAGTCTGCTGCTCGACAAGCCGCTCCACCACCGAGCCTTCACCGATGATCTCATGTTCGACGTGAATTCCGGTGAGTTCTTCAAACGCCGTTGTGAGAACATCGCGCTCCCAGAAGTGCGTTTCGATGTCCTCTGCGACGGAGCGAATCGTGCGCCCCCGAAACGGTTCGCTGGCTTCGACAAACCAGCGCAGTTCCGCGATACGTTCTTCTTCTGTTAAGGTCGAATTGGAGAAGTAGGCCGCCCAGCGCAGAATCGCGTCGTCGGCAGCGTCAACAGTGGATGTGTCTTGCGCGTAACCGATAAGCGGGAAGCAACAACACAGGAATAGACACAGTTTCAAAAATCTATAGGTGGACATAAGTGCTGCTTAAACTCTATTTGAAACGGT
>JACMMD010000547.1 GCA_014379235.1 Anaerolineae bacterium | reverse complement strand
GGCTTGAGGTCGAAGCTCATATCATCACGGCGTCCTCAACCAGCATCGCCAATTTGGAGCGCGCTGTCGAAGCGGCGGGCGTTTTCGTAGACCGCTTCATCCTTAACCCGTTGGCATCCGGCGATGCGATTTTGACCGACACCGAGCGCGAAATGGGCGTATTGGTGGTGGACATTGGCGGCGGCACGACTGACCTTGCGATCTTCATCGAAGGCACGGTCTGGCATACGTCGGTGATTAGCGTCGGCGGCGACCATATCACCAACGACATCACCCACTTTATGCGTGTGCCGTTCGATACCGCCGAAGCAGTCAAAGTGCAGCACGGCCATGCGCTGGCTAAAGCGGTTGATGCGCTAGAGACATTCTGGGTACAGCCGTTCGGTGAGGGGATGCCATCCGAAGAGAAGCGCAACGGGCTGGCTGAGGTCATCGAGGCGCGTGTCACCGAGATGTTCGAGATGGTGCAAAAAGAGATCAAGCGCTCCGGTTATGACGGCTTGCTGCGGGCTGGAGTGGTGATAACGGGCGGCTGCGCGCAGCTTCCCGGCATTGGCGATGTGGCGACGCGAGTGCTTGGTTTGCCTGTACGGTTGGCCAAACCGGAAAAACTGACGGGTATGGCGGACGCGCTGCGTAATCCGTCGTACAGTACCAGCGTCGGTTTGCTGCGTTTGGGGTTGGAAATGGATGTCGCGCCGCAGACGGCCAACGCGAGTACAGGGCTGGCAAATGTTCGTATCGGCAGTTTGATCGGCAACTTCTTCAAGCGCCTGCTGCCAGAGGATGAAGAATAGGCGCTGACGTAAGTACCGTCGTATAGAGGAAATGTTGCGGAGATTGTTATTCCGCGTACAATTAGGCTATTCTGCATGTGTGCAAAATCAATTAGCATAACCAGCAATAATAGGTAGCCTATTGTCAGAAGTTTATTAACTGACGATTTAGAGGAGGGGCTTCGATGGACGAGTTCATGCCGGATGGGATGTCACCGGGGGAAAACTTCGCCCAGATCAAAGTGATCGGCGTCGGCGGCGGTGGCGGCAACGCGGTTAACCGGATGGTCAATGAAGGGTTAGGCGGCGTTGAATTCATCGCCGTGAATACCGATAATCAAGCGCTGATGCTGTCTAAGGCCAAGACGCGGGTGCGGATTGGCGACAAATTGACACGTGGACTCGGTGCAGGCGGCAACCCCGAAATCGGGCGTAAAGCTGCCGAAGAAAGCGCCGATGATTTATACGAAGTGCTGCGCGGCGCGGACATGATTTTCATCGCCAGCGGCATGGGCGGCGGTACAGGTACGGGCGCTGCTCCGGTTGTGGCCCAGATCGCCAAAGAACTCGGCGCGCTGACGATTGGCGTGGTGACTCGCCCCTTCTCGTTTGAAGGTATGCGCCGCCAGCAGGTGGCCGAAGCGGGCATCGAAGCGCTCAAGGGCCAAGTCGATACGCTGATCGTCATCCCCAATGATCGCCTGCTGCAAATGGCCGATAAACGCGCCACGCTGCAACAAGCATTCTCGCTGGCCGACGACGTGCTGCGACAAGGTATTCAGGGTATTTCCGAACTGATTACCGTGCCAGCGCTGATTAACCTCGACTTCGCGGATGTTCGGACGATCATGTCCGAAGGCGGTGCGGCGCTCATGGCGGTTGGTCATGGCAGCGGCGATGATCGTGCGCGTAAAGCGGCGGAAAGTGCGATCAGCAGCGGATTGCTCGACGTAACCATCGACGGTGCGCGTGGCATCCTGTTCAACATCACGGGCGGCGATCATTTGACGCTTTTCGAGGTCAATGAAGCGGCGGCCATCATCAAGGAAAGCGCACATCCTGAGGTCAACCTGATCTTCGGCGCGCAGATTGATGACAGCATGGGCGACGAAATTCGCATCACGGTCATCGCAACGGGTTTTGAGCAGAGCCGTGCAGGACAGAAGGTTCAGCAGCAGCAGGCCGCCTACGTGCGCCCGACTCGCCAGCAAACGGTTGAGCAGCCGCGTGTGAACACCAACAGTATGGCAACACCGCAGCAGCCGCCACGTCAGGACTTGCCGCCTCTGCCATCACAGGATTCGCGTCCCGTGCAGCAGCAGCCACGCCCGCAGCAGAACGAGCAAACGGCGCGTGTCTATGACGAAGACGACATTGAAATCCCGACATTCCTGCGTCGGCGTCCGAAATAAATTCGGGGCCCGAAATAGGCTGACGAGCGATTATTCAATTGATGATTTGTGGCCGGGGTTTAAACCCCCGGCTATTTTCTTTTCAGGTAAAACCCCATCGCTAACAACGTCACAATGAATATCACCACGCCCAACGCAAATCCCGGCGGGTCGTAACGCAGCGTGTACTCATGCGCGCCTGCCAGCATCGGTATGCCGATGAAGCGACCTATACTGGTTGTGGCGACAGGTACGCCGTCGATGAATACGTTCCAACCGGGAAAGTTCGTCTCCTGCACGACGAGATGGTAATTCTGTGCTTCTAATTGGCCGCCTTGCTGCACAAATTCGTTCAGGTCAATGGTCGGTGTTTCCGCCTCAATCGTGATTGTGTCCTGCTGATGGTTGATGTGTGCGACGGGTAACACTATGGCGCGTTGAAGCTGTGTCCCATCTCCTAGCAGCGTCGATAGCGGCGCGACAAAGGCATAAGGTAAGGCGCGCGGCAGTTCGTACAACCCTGCAACGATGTTATTGCTTTCGTAGTTGCAGTCGTCTAGCGTCTCAATTTGGGCTTCACTCAACGACACACAGTAACGCAGTTCGTAACCACCCGCTTCGACAAAGGCATTATCTCTTTGATCGCCCATCGGATTCCACGCGATAGCCCAGCGCGGCGCATCGACGATCTCTCCGACCTCAACCACACCCGGCACAGGCCCGGGCCGCCAGCCTTCGTTCAATTCCCAGTTGCGAGTTTGATTGTAGTAGCTGCCGAACATGAACGGCGAAAACGGCTCATATATGGCCGGAAGCGGGTCAGTCTCATCGGCGTTTTGTGCGTACTCATGCAGGACGGTGAAGTCATGCAGGCGTTCGCTGAAGTAAAACAAGCGGCTGTTGACGCTCATCACGTCCGCGATAGTGACGAGTACCAGCAACAACACCCCCAATCGCAGCAGGCGCGTTCCGCAGGCGCGGCGATCTACACCGAAGCGCTTCAAGATTGGCACACGCCAGCGCGGCGGGGATACGCTCTCCAATACCAACCAGAGCGTATCGAGCAGGGCCGCGAACAGCAGCAAAAACCATAGCCCTTCGGCGGCCTGTGGGAACGTGCGGTAGCGGTTGATGTTGAAGAAGTTATAGAGCGGCTCACTGTATAAAACCAGCGCAGCCCGTGTTTCGTCGCTGCGAGTACCGTAAATCGTGAACACGATCCACACGATAACGGCGATCAACAGGGCGCGCAGCAGCCGTTTGCGATCATACAGATCAAACGCCGGATTAGTAGCCAGCGCATCACGCGATGCCTGCCACAGCACGTCTACGGATAGACCTGCCAGCACTATCCACCACAACGCGGCGATGGACAGCGCTCGCCCGACCCAACGGAACTGCGCCAGCAGCGAAACGTTAGCGTATAGCCATTGGATAACCGACGTTTCGCCAGCGCCCCACGCGGTAAACAGCAGCGCCAGCAGCAGCGCGATCACGGCTGACGATGTGCGAAAACGCCGTCGAAGTTGTGGAGCGGCCAACAGCGCGATCACCGCTGCGCCGATCAGCAAAAAGACTGCTGGCCCGATGTAGGCGTAATCCACCGACTCGATCATATTCAGCAGCGTCAATCCCTGCGAACCCCACAATCCCCAAGGGAAAATGAAGTTCAGCGTGGCCTGCGCCATGCTGTAGCGCCCGAACAAATCGGGATTGCCATCGTGCAGGATATAGTCACGTATCATCCATACGGGGATGAATTGCAGCGCCGCAAGCCCGAAAGCAAAGACACCACCGATCATGACACGCCGCAAACGGTCAAAGCGGATTCGCCACCCAGTTTCACGGTCTATGAGATGGAAACCGACGATCACAACAGAAGCAACCAGCGTATGCAGGGTGTAGTAAATATTGCCTGCGAAAAACATCAGCGCGAACGCCAGCGCCATCAATGCGGGGGCGCGACGATCAGAACTGCGTAACGTCCACCACAGCGCGGCGAACACCAGCGGCGGCCAGATCAGGCTGAGGCCGAGCTGAAAATGGCCGGGCATGAATTTGGCCGCGATGCCGCCGCTCATCATGTAGAGCGCGCCCGTCGTCACACGCGCCACCGCGCCGACTCCAAGCACACGCATCAACGCCCATGTGTTGACGCCAGCGATCAGCAGTCCGATCACCAGCGCGAGTTTTGTGCCCTGAATGCCGCCGAGCCACAGCACCGGAATGCTGGCGAACGGGTTAAACAGATAGTTGAACGGATTGTTGATAAGCGGCTCACCCAATCCCATGTACGAATTCCATGTGGGGATGTGGCCGTAGCGCTGCAAGCCGATCTCGGCGGGGATAAGCAAACCACTTAGCCGCTGGTGTTCGACACCTGCTGCCTGAATGTGTGGATCGAGGGGTAGGAAAAAGCCGCAGTAGAGCGTCCATAGTAACAACAACGCGGCGAACTCTGGCCCGTAGGGCAGTCTGCGACCAAGCCGCCGCCAGAAGTCTGCGATGGAAAGTCCCGGTTTGGTTTGGTTGATTGTTGATGGCAGCGTTTCTAGAGCCAAAACGATGCTTTCTTACACGTCATTAACGGTTGATCGGATATATACTACACCATAGCAGGGCGACAGTGCAGCAGATGGTTAAGGAATGAATAAGGCTGTTGGAAGTTGTTCTATGTCGCAGCCTGTTACGCTCAACGTTAGCTCAAAATTTCTGTGGGATAGTGGTAATCTGTGGGATTTCCGTTATAACGACCTACGAAATTCTAACCAAACTAATCCCGGAATTTAGTAGACAAAGTATTTTGAGCATGTTACTCTAACGTATATATCTGATATGGATCATGTTTTGAAAAAGGGCAAATAACACCCCTGCCCTTTTTTGCCAGATTTTCTAATGTCATAGCTCTTCACAGCGGATTGTCACTTTGTTACCGACAATGCCGTAAGTGATGGTCTTCTCATCTCTCGCCAGATTACGAGTATTGTTACGATTAGGAGGCATAATCAAATGGTGCAGTCCCGAACGACGAAGCGTAATGCGCTGCATGAGTTGGGTTACAAGATTTTTCTGGATCGCTACGCTCAGAAAGATATGACCCGCTCGACGCTGGCAGTCGGTGACACTGTGATTGTGGTGGTGGATTCAGCCACCGGGCAGCGTGAAATCGGCGCGATTACCGCGCTCGAACTGCCGCAAGTCACGGTGAAACTGCTGGATGGCGAGGTGGTCACACGCGATGTCGAGCATGTGGATAAGCCGCTGGAAACCGAGCCAGAACAGATGATGGCGCGGGTGGCGGAGGGCATCGCACAGGCGGAAGGGACGCTGGAACTCCAGCAAGAATGGGCGGAGCGCTTCAAGTGGCTGCTGGATGATTGGAAGTTCGTGCCTGCGGGTCGTATTTTGACAGCGGCAGGGACAGATCAAGCTCTCACGTTTTACAACTGCTATGTTATACCTAGCCCGAAAGATTCGCGGGCCGGCATCATTGAAACGCTGTCCCAGATGACCGAGATTATGTCTCGCGGTGGCGGTGTTGGTATCAATATCTCTACACTGCGTCCACGCCATTCGTATGTGAAGGGCGTCAACGGACGTTCGAGCGGTTCTGTTTCATGGGGCGCACTCTACAGTTTTGTCACCGGACTTATCGAGCAGGGCGGATCTAGGCGTGGCGCCCTTATGCTCATTCTTAACGACTGGCATCCAGACGTTTTCGACTTTATTAACAGTAAACGTACTGCCGGTCAAATCACTAATGCGAATATCAGCGTCGGCGTTTCCGACGAATTGATGGAAGCGGTCAAGAACGATGCCGATTGGGTACTTCAGTTCCCCGATACCAATGACCCCGACTACAACGACCTGTGGGACGGCGACCTCGAAACGTGGATTGCTAGTGGTCGAAAGGTTTTCCACTATCGCACGGTGAAAGCCCGTGAAGTGTGGAACTCGATCATCGAAAGCGCATGGGCCAGCGCCGAACCGGGCGTGTTCTTCCGCAGCCGTTCTAACAAGATGTCGAACAGTTGGTACTTCAACCCGCTCGTTGCAACTAATCCATGTGGCGAGCAACCTTTAGGTTCTTGGTCGGTTTGTAACCTCGGCGCTATTAATCTTGCGCGCTTCTATAACGAGGAAAAGCACGACGTCGATTGGGAAACGCTCGACAAAACCGTGCGTTACTCCACGCGCTTTCTCGACAATGTGATCGACTCGACGCCTTACTTCTTCGAGCAGAACCAGCAGCGCCAGATGCAGGAGCGCCGCGTTGGTTTGAACAACATGGGGCTGGCCGAACTGATGATTCGCCTCGGCATTCGCTACGGCAGCGACGAGTCGGTGGCCTTCATCGACAAGCTGTACAGCTTCATGACCCGCGCCGCTTACGAAACGTCGATTGAAATCGCCACCGAGAAGGGGCCGTTCCCGATGTTCGAGGCAGAAAAGTTCCTCGAAAGCGGCTACATGCTGTCGATGCCAGAGGACATCCGCGAGAAGGTTCGCCAACACGGTATCCGCAACGTCACGCTGACCACGCAGGCGCCGACGGGTACGACGGGCACGATGGTCAACACCTCAACCGGAATCGAGCCGTTCTACTCGTGGGTGTACTACCGCAAGAGCCGCCTCGGTTTGCATGAGGAACAAGTGCCTTTGGTCAAGGAGTGGCATGAAGATCATCCCGACGAAACGAAACTACCGGAATACTATGTCACGGCGATGGACTTAGCGCCGAAAGATCACGTCAAAGTACAGGCGGCGATTCAGCGTTGGGTGGACAGCGCCATCAGTAAGACGTGCAACGTCCCTAACGAGTACACCGTCGATCAGGTGCGCGAACTCTACGAATACATGTACGAGATGGGCTGCAAGGGCGGCACGATCTACCGCGACGGCAGCCGTACCGAGCAGGTGTTGATGCTCAAGGAAGAAGAAAAGGTAGAAGCCGCGCCGGTGGTTGAAGCCAAAGTCGAGCAGGCATCGACGCCGCATCGCATCTACCCGCGCCCGAAGAAACTCATCGGCGTGACGACTAGCAGCAAAACGCCGTTCGGTACGGCCTACATCACTATGAACGGGAAGCCGGGTTGGGGGGGGGGAGTAGTT
>JACMMD010000052.1 GCA_014379235.1 Anaerolineae bacterium | reverse complement strand
CGGATTTGATCCCGGTTTGTATCAGAAGCCGATTGAAGAACTCGACCTGAGCGTGCGCGTATTCAACTCGCTCAAGCGTACCGGCATCACCACCATTGGCGATGTGCTGGACATGCTTGATCGTGGGCCGGACGCGATGTTGGCGATCCGCAATTTCGGTGAGAAGTCGCTGGATGAACTGGTAGCCAAGCTGAAAGAAAAGGGCTACATCCGCGACGAAGCCGCCGAAGACGGCGCATTCAGCGAGTAGCATTTACACAGAAAATGATCGGTAGGGGCAAGGCATGCCTTGCCCCTACACAGTGAACGTTTGAGGAAATATCATGCGACATCGTATGCAAGGCAAGCAATTAAGCCGTAACACCAAGCAGCGTAAAGCCCTGCGCCTCGCGCTGGTGCTCTCACTGCTGGAACACGAACGCATCACCACGACCCGCGCCAAAGCGGAATTCATTCGTGGTCATGCGGAAAAACTCATCAGCATCGCCAAGCGTGGCATCGCGCAGGCGGCGGAAGAAGGCAACGAACAGCGCGCTATCCATGCGCGTCGTATCGTCGGCAGCCGTTTGAACAATGACCGCGTACTCGTCGGCAAGGTCTTTGATGATCTCGCGCCGCGTTATGCCGAGCGCAACGGCGGTTATACCCGCCTGTTGAAACTCGGTCAGCGCAAGGGCGACGCCGCTGAGATGGTGATTCTGGAACTGGTAGACCGCACCATCCCCGAATAGGTGATGGTGTGAGCGTCGAAGGCGCCGTCGATGAGTACATCGCTCTTCGCTTTCGGGCGACGCTGGCATATGACGGCACGGCGTATCAAGGATTTCAGCGTCAGGCGGGGGACACGCCCACTATTCAGGGGGCAGTCGAAGCCGCCATCGCCGCCGTGACAGGGCAGAAAGTCACTGTCAACGGGGCAGGGCGCACCGATACGGGCGTTCACGCCGAAGGGCAAGTCATCGCCTTCGACGTGAAATGGCGACACAGCGATAAAGCGCTCTTGCGGGCACTCAACGCGAACCTGTCGGACGACATTGCCCTACAGGACATCGCGCAGCAGCCCGGTTTTCACCCGCGTTTCAACGCGGTAGCACGTTTGTACCGTTACGAAATCGTCGTCGCAGAACACCGTCAGCCACTGCTACGCCTGCGGGCGTGGAGACTGCACGGGGCGCTGAGTACAGACGCGATGGAGCGGGCAGCGGCGCTGTTGATCGGTGAACATGATTTTGCGGCCTTCGGTCAGCCGCCTCAGGGTGAAATTACGACGCGGACTGTGCTACAATCGCGCTGGAAAAGTTACCCCGAACGCTTCGGTACACGGCTAACGTATCACATCGAAGCGAACGCCTTCTTACAACACATGGTTCGGCGTATCGTCGGGCAGTTGGTGGAAGTGGGGCGGGGCGGGCAGACCGCAGCGCAGTTTGAAGAAGCCTTTTTACGGGCAGAACTGATCGGTGGAACGCCGCTCGCGCCGCCGCAGGGATTGGTTCTCGAAGCGGTACGTTACGAATAACGGTTATGATAATCAAGTAGGGGCGCAGCATGGTGCGCCCTTACACGAACGGCAGTTAAGAATAGACAAGCGGCGATGTGGGCCGCTCAGAGTGAGGTGAACAAGTGAAGGCCAAAAACGGAGAGACCTACATTTCTCGGACAGAGGATGTGGAACGCGAATGGTGGATTATTGACGCCGAGGGACAAACACTAGGTCGCTTGGCCTCGAAAGTTGCTGCCATTCTGCGCGGTAAGCACAAGCCGACGTTCGCGCCCAATGTTGATACTGGCGATTTCGTCGTCATCGTCAACGCGGGGAAAGTTCGCACGACGGGCAACAAGCTCGACCAGAAGGTTTATTACCACCATTCGGGCTATCCCGGTGGTATCAAAGGGATCACGCTGCGCGATCAACTGCGCGGACGCTTCCCGGAGCGCGTGATCGAAACCGCCGTGCGCGGTATGCTGCCGAAGAATTCGCTCGGCGCAACGATGTTCAAGAAGCTCAAGCTGTACAAGGGCACTGAGCATCCCCACGTCGCGCAGAAGCCCAAGAAATTGGAACTTTAGGAGAAACAGCGTAAATGGTTGCTAATTTTTCGGCACAGTATTACGAAGGCATTGGCCGTCGTAAAGAGTCGTCGGCACGGGTTCGCCTGTTCCCCGGCGGCACGGGCAATCTGATTATCAACGACAAAGAAGGCAGCGTATACCTGCCCCGCGTCGGTGATGTCGATATTCTGCTTGAGCCGCTGCGTGTGATCGGGCAGGAAAAGAGCTACGACATCAGCGTTCACGTCGATGGCGGCGGCATCAGCGGCCAGCGCGACGCGATTCAGCTCGGCATCTCCCGCGCACTGCTCAAGATTGACCCCGATCTGCGCGGTCAACTCAAGAGCAAGGGCTATCTCACTCGTGATGCCCGTGTAAAGGAACGTAAAAAGCCCGGTCTCAAGCGTGCGCGTAAGGCTCCGACCTACACCAAGCGCTAAAGCTCGGCCTGACAAGGGGGGAATAACTGCTCCTTGTCAGGACAATCAATCTCGCATACTCTGGCAAGGAACAGCGAAAACTCGCTGCAACTCCTTGCCTTTGTCTGTTTAGGGAGCGCGTGTATGGGCAGTGGTCTCGAATATATCTACTTCGACTTCGCATCGGAAGACACGCTCAGGCATAAGCCGAATATCACGGCGCTCCTGGCACGGCTTGAACAAGAGGGCGAGTATCGGTTCGTCGGTACACGTTCGCCGTTCGAGAAGGGGCGCGTGTGGGTCAACTTTCAGAACAACAATAACTTCACAATGTCTTTCGGTGTGGATTTCGATAATCCGCGCCGCTTATATTTCATCGTGGATGCAGGTGCGCTCTACTCTCCGAACGCGACTAATCTGAAAAACGTGCGTTCGTTAGTTCGGGCGTGTGAACTGTTGTATATGTCGCTGCGTCCTATGTATGGGTACGGGCTGACATCGCCCGCGTTTCACCGCATTCCGCCTGCGGATGGTCGGGCACGGGCGCTGTATACGTTCAATTTCTTTGGCCCGACAGCGATTGAGCGTTTGGGGCGTGAACGAGTACAAGCCGTTCCGGCGTGGCGGCGCGTCGAGTTCGATGACGGCGGACTGCTGCTGGAAATGTCGCCACTGCCAGTGGTGAAGCATTGGGATTATATGCCCAAGTTCGAGCAAGGCGCGGCGGCGTTGGGGCTGGAACGTTATTATCAGCTTGTCGGTGATATCGATGGCGATGAATAGTAAATCAACTGCTTAACACAGAGGTACAAAAGTAGATCAAGGAAAGTAATTTGCGAAAGAGAGATGCAAAGGATGAGAAGGCTCATTTTGAGCGGTGAGAACGCGGTTCAAGCTGTCGAGAAGGGCTGGGACGGATGGAAACAAATGGTTAGCCAAGGCAATGTCTTTCAAGTGCTTCCAGAAACGCTCAATCGGATTAAGGGTTGGGCAGTAAGGCGGCAGCCAGAAAACGACAAGGCGATGTTGAAACAGGCTGAGGGCAGCTTGGGTGGCTTTGCTGCGGTGGAAGGGAGCGTTATCCATCACCAGCACCAACGACGAGGTCGGGTATTGGTCAAGCAGCAGATGCTCCAAGAAGGCAATGAAGGTGTTG
>JACMMD010000546.1 GCA_014379235.1 Anaerolineae bacterium | reverse complement strand
GTCGAGAAAATCGACGATGAGCGCTGCCATGTGGTTGGCGGCTTCCGGCGTGAGATGCAGTCCATCGAAGGAGAATGTGTAGCCGCCTTGCTGACGTTCGGTTTCATAGTCGGCCCAATTGCTGCTGCTGCGCTGACCGATGAGTCGGATGGTATCCATCGACAGGGGCAGGCGCTCTTGTACGCCATCCGGTGGGAAGTGTTCCATGAGGTCGAGAATCGGTATGCCGAGCTTGGCGGCGATGTCGTTGGCCAGCGTGTTATAAGAACTGAGGGTTTCGAGAGTTTCAATGTTGTACTCAATGGGGGGCAGACCGACCCAAACCAGCACATGCTCGGTTAAAAGGCGTGTGAGCAAATCGCGGTAGGAGCGGGCAAATACTTCCGGCCTGACGATTCCGTCGGGCACGTTGCGCGAACGTCGATAGTAACGCTGCGTCTCCGGCTGGCTGTAAGAGATGGCATCGTTGCCGCCAACCATGACGAAAATGCCGTCGGGTTTCAGCGTCAATACTTCGTCCAGCCGTTCGAGCAAATTCAAGATGGTGCTGCCGCCAACGCCCGCGTTGATGATTTCGTGCTGTGGCAGCAAACGCGCCACCTCATCAACGAAGTTACCGCCGTAGCCGCCCCATGTCAGGCTGTCACCAAAAAACACAATCCGCATCAGTTATCCTCGTTCAACATCGCTTGAACTAATGCAACGACTTCATACACGCGCAGCACCGGGTCGTGCCACAGCCATTCAATCGTGAAGTGCATCCGCTCTAAGACCAGACTATGATAAACGCCGTATTCATCCATTAGGCGCTGCTCAAAAACGCCATCTTCGTTTAGTACGAAAAACTTGGCGTCCTTAGCTAGATAATCAAGCAGCCAGTATTCGCGGACGCCGCCTTGCTCATATTCCTGAAATTTTTCCACACGGTCACGGTGCTGGCTTTCTGGCGAGACGATCTCAACCACCAAATCTGCCGCGCCGACAACCTGACTCTGCTTCAGTTTATGTAGGCTCTCAGGAAGCAACACGAGCAAGTCAGGTGCTCTAGTAGGTAAGTCAGGTGAAACTTTCATCACGAGCGGCTCTTGGGTGATTCGTCTGCCAGTGGTCAGTCCAACATACGTATCAAAAAATGCGCCGAGGAAACGGTTTAACGCGTCGTGTTGTTCGTTTACGCTTAATTCGATGACCACTCCGAAAATCCATTCCACGAAGCGCCCGTCGAAGTCTGTAAGGAACTTTTCATACGGCACATCCTCAGCAACGACCTTGCCTGTGTAAATTTGCTTCACTTGATGCTCTGTCGCTTTTTCGATAGTGACGTTTAGAATTGCATCCATGCTTATACGTCCCATCCGTATCAACTAAAAAGGGGCGAAAAGCAAACACATTTGCCCTCGCCCCTTGATTGTATCGTATTATGCCATAAGACCGTTAGCGCGCTGGTTCGGTGGCTTCTTCCTGCCAGAAGGCGGGATCATAAGCGGGAAGTTCGCGGCGCAGCGGCCTGTCCTCGCGGAAGCCGAACGCATAATCGGCCTGCATCAACTGATGAATCTCGCTCGTGCCTTCGTAAATCACGCCGCCCTTGCTGTTACGCAGGTATCGCTCTACCGAATACTCGTCGCTGAAACCATACGCGCCGTGAACCTGAATCGCTTCGAGCGCGGCTTGGACGCTGTGATCGGTGGCGTACCACTTGGCGACACTGGTTTCGCGGGTGTTGCGGACGCCCTCGTTTTTCATCCAGCCAGCGCGAGCGCACAGCAAATAAGCTGCGTCGTACCACTGCTGCATAAAGGCGATCTTCTGCTTGACCAACTGATGCTGTGCGATAGGCCGCCCGAAGGTCTCGCGCTCAAGGGCGTACTTGATGCTGTCCTCAAGGCAGGCGCGAATGAGTCCGGTTGCGCCTGTGGCGACGGTGAAGCGCCCGTTGTCGAGGCACGACATGGCGATCTTGAAGCCTTCGCCTTCTTCACCGAGCCGATTTTCAGCCGGAACGCGAACGTCCTGCATAGCGACCCAACCCGTCGAGCCAGCGCGAACGCCGAGCTTGCCGTGAATATCGCCTGTCGTTACGCCAGCCATATCGCGGGTGACGATGAACGCGCTGATGCCGTTGTGTGCGGCATCGGTATCGGTCTTGGCAAAAACAAGGAAGTGATGAGCCTTGGTCGCAAGGCTAATCCACATCTTTTCGCCGTTGAGGATGTAATCGCTGCCATCTTTGCGCGCCGTTGATGCCATGCTCACAACGTCGCTGCCCGCGCCGGGTTCGGTCAGGCAGAAGGCCGCGTATTTTTCGCCCGTCGCTTGCGGCGTGAGGAAGCGCTGTTTTTGCTCCTCCGTTCCCCATTGCAGCAGCGCCATGCTGTTCAGCCCCATGTGAACGGACATGATTACACGCAAGCTTGTATCGGCGCGTTCGAGTTCTTCGCACACCAAGCCGAGCGTGATGTAGTCGAAGCCCTGCCCGCCGTAGCGCACCGGAATACACACGCCGAGGATGCCCAGTTCGGCCATGCGCGGCAGCGTGTCCGGGTTCATCGCCTGCTTGCGATCCCATTCGCCGATGGTGGGGTTAACTTCTTTAGCGCAGAAGTCTCGCACCATCTGGCGTACTTGAATATGTTCTTCGGTCAGTGAAAAGTCCATGTCGTCCTAAAGCCTCGTGGTCTATGTAGTGAAGGGGTATTTACTTTGTCTGTGTGTCACAAATTCACGGCTGTTTCGGGAGAATATCTGGTAAAATGTGACAATGATTTACCCCTATTATTTCCTGACAATATTACCATGCCAACGTGTTTTATTCGCGTGTCAAGTTCAACCTGAGGGGGTATGGATAGATGGTCGCCTTACGCAAATCTACTACTGCTGACATGCCCGATACTCTGGTGACATCCTATCTGGAAATGAACAGCCGCGCCGAGTTTCGCCCCTCGTATCGCAGCGACCCGAACGTGTTTATCATGCTTATGGAAATCGTTGACCTCGATTTCTACCGCTTTCTGTACGGCTCGGTGGGCAAGATGTGGCGCTGGTGTGATCGCCTGATTATGCCCGAACATGAACTCGAAGCCGCGTTGAATAACCCCAATGTCGAAGTTTACGTGATGTATGTGTCCGGCGTTCCGGCGGGTTACGTTGAGCTTTGCGTTCAAGAAGAGGGGACGGAAGTCGCTTACTTCGGCTTGCGCCCCGAATTTATTGGGCGCGGGTTGAGCAGTCACTTACTGAGTTGGGGTATCGCTCAGGCATGGGCGAACGGTGCGCGGCGCGTATTCGTTCACACCTGCAACCTCGATCATCCGAACGCGATGGAAACTTATATCAAGCGCGGCTTTCGCACGTATAAAACCGTCGAACAGCCGATGCCGGATCGCTACCTCTAACGATTTCAATTCGAATGACAAATTGACATGAATCACTAGGCGCGGCCTCATGCGAGGCCGCCCCTACTGTTGTAACGTGAATAAAGCATCCTGCAATGGGGGATTGACCTCTGCGCTAACGGGCGCGAGGGTATAGGTGATGCCTTTCCACGATGCAGTCACTTGCGTGGGAAAAGCCAGATCATTTATCAAAACTCGATCTCGATTTAAACCCAACGTAAAAATCTGCTGCTGATCGTTTGCGGCGCTGGGACTGGACACCTGCACTTTGTCTAAGCGGTTATCGGGGTGCAGTTGCAAGCTGGCGACATCGCCATTTTGAATGTTCTTGGCATCGAAGCTGTGTTCGCCGGTGCTGCTGAGTTCAACGAAATGTTCGCCAAGCGGCGTGAGAAAAAAGCCTGCTGCTGCCCATAAGAACGAGCGATAAGGGCTGCTCTCCCCCTCAAGTATCGTGACTGTGTCGCCTTGTTTGCGATAGACCGTCGTTCCATCATAACCGACGTTGATACGTTGCAGCGGAATGCCGAGAAAGCGAACAGTAATATCAAAGCGCACTGTTGACGAAAACCGAAAATAGGCGGTGATTTCCATTTGTGCATTGAGTGATAAGGGGCCGATTTTGGTGGGAATACGCCCGCGCATGGTGATTCGCAACGTTTCAATCACGGGGGGTTGATAGCCATAACGCGCTTCAATGACCCGGCGCAGTAAATCTTTCGCCTGAGTATCACCCCGGGACATCAATAATACGGGCACGCTGCTTTCTCCTCACTGCGATAATGTCAGTGCAAAGTATAACGTAGAATGAGCGGCTGTCGTAATGCAGTGATAGGCTATAATGACCGCATTATAATTATACGGGTACTATTACAGATGCTATATGATGGTTTCCCGTGCGACCAACCGAAAGCCGCAAGGTATTAACCCTGCGGCTTTTGTGGTTAAGTCGGTTAGCAGCCTTAGAAATTAGTCCGTTGTGTGCGTTGATATAACGCTTCACGCCGTTCTTCGGCGGGTGGCTGTGGGACAGCCCGCGTATATAGGAAGGCGATCAACGCCCCTGCGATAAAGCCGCCGACATGCGCGAAGAAAGCGACTCCGCCACCGGCCTGCGCGTTCGCGCCGAGTGAGCCAATGCCGTTGAATAGTTGGGTCACAAACCACAGTCCTAGCACGGCATAAGCAGGCCATTCTTGCATGGACGATATGCGTCCGATGGGGATGATGCCGCGTACTTTCACGCCGGGGAACATCACCAGATATGCGCCAAGCACACCCGCGATTGCGCCGGATGCGCCGATCAAAGGCACGGTTGACTGCGGGTCAACCAACACCTGCGCGATGATGGCCACGAAACCGCTGATGAAGTACAGCACAATGAACAACAGCATACCGAGACGATCTTCGACGTTATCGCCAAACAGATAAAGGTAAAGCATGTTGCCGCCAATATGTGCGATACCGCCATGAAAGAACATGCTGCGGAGGCAGTCGAGCAGGCTTTCGAGCGAGAAGGGGTTGGCGGTGAGATTGCGTGGAACGACGGATAAATCCTGAAATGCGGCGGATAGCTGTTGTTCGCCCATGCTCATTTCCCACAGGAAAACCAGCACGTTGATGCCGATCAGCACGAACATCAGAATCGGGAAACGCCGTCTTGGGTTGATGTCTTGTAGAGGCAGCATGATGTCTAAATCCCCTTTACAGCAAGGCTATGTAGAAAGCACTAATATATTTTATCATAATAAATGAAAAGTCAAGTGGTAGGCTGAAAATAAAAGGGCGACACATGTGTCGCCCCTACAAATATCCTAGTCACCTAACGCCGATACTCGCGGCGGTGGAATGCGCGCCATGTGGATGAACGTCAGCAGAAGCCCGGCCACAAAGCCGCCAATATGCGCGAAGAAGGCCACGCCGCCGCCGACAGCCGCCGGAGCGCCAAGCGACAGCGCTCCAATAAAGAGTTGTAGAACGAACCAGAAGCCAAGCACGAACAGCGCCGCGACGTTGGTGGAGAAGCCGAAGATGCGAAACAATGGTATGTAGACACGCACTTTGACGCCGGGATACAGCAGCAGATAGCAGCCCATCACTCCCGCGATTGCGCCGCTTGCGCCGATCATGGGGATAGGCGACATGGTGTTGATGGCGATTTGTGCGAACGTGGCCGCTAACCCGCCGAGAAAATACGACGCAAGAAAAAAGCGCTTGCCGAAATGATCTTCGACGTTGGGGCCGAAAGCCCACAAGTAGGTCATGTTGCCGATGTAGTGCAGCAGTCCGCCATGCAAAAACATGCTGGTGAATAAACTCAGCCACGCATCAGGACTGAGTGGATTTTGCGTCACTCGCAGCGGGACAGTGCCGAAAGTCAGGAAGACATTTCTAAGCTGATCGTCGGAGATGAACACCGTATAAAGAAACACCAGCGTATTGAGCGCGATCAGCCCATAGGTTAAATATGGCCGGTTACGAGCTTCGCGCAGTGTGCCTACTGGTATCACGGCGATACCCTTTCTATATTGATGGGGCTGCGTCGGACTAGGGATTCAATACGGAAAAATAATCGCGCCCCTGTTATCCAACAATACGCGGAAGGGCGCGGAGAAGTTTCGCGGTGTTGGTCGTCAGCCAGCAGCCGCGAGGATGAGCACCGTCACTAGCTTCACGGTGGATGTCGTTGCTGCTGTGAATGGGTATATAGCGAACTTGCTTGGTAGTGCCTTCGAGCAGATGATCGGGGTCATGCAGATCGACGCCATGTTCGAACAGCAAATGAACGTGTTCAGCATAAGGGAAGATCGCGCAGAAATAGCCGTTTGCTGAATGATAGCCGATACCATGCCAGCCCGCGTAAGCCTTCTCACGCACATTGGGGACAAGCTCTTGGATGAGTTCGCGCAGCGCTTCGGAGAGTGCGCGTACTTCGGGCGAATGGGGTTCGAGGATTTCGGCTACAGTGGCCATGGTAGTCCCGGTGGGGCGACGTATGCGTCGCCCCTACAGAATATTTTAACGCTGCTCGACAGGTGTCCATTTGAGGCCCATCGGGCCGGTATAGTTGACTTCCGGGCGAATCAAACGTCCGCCGATTTGCTCGATGATGTGTGCCGACCAGCCCGCGATACGGCTCATCGCAAACAGGGGCGGGAACATATCGACATCAAGGTGAATGGTGTACAGCAGAATGGCGCTGTAGTAGTCCACGTTCGGGAACAGCTTGCGCTCGATGAAATAGTCGTCGGCGCGGGCGGCATCCGCCAACTGCACAGCCACATCAAACCACTTGCTGTTGCCGGAACTGGCGGCCAGCGCTTTGGCGTGACGCTTCAAGACTTCGGCGCGGGGGTCACTCGCTTTGTAGATGCGATGACCGATGCCCATAATGCGGCGATCACCTTCTTTGATTTGCGACTGGAACCACGACTTCACATTCTCTGGCCCGCCGATTTCAAGGAACATGTGCATGGCTTCGGCGTTCGCGCCACCATGCGACGGCCCCTTGAGCGCGCCAATCGCGCCGACAACCGCGCTGTGATAGTCTGAACCCGTGGCGGTGATGACACGGGCGGCGAAGGTGCTGGCGTTCATGCCATGTTCGGCCAACAGCACCAGATACACGTTGATGGCATCGCTGGCGGTCTGGTCAGGGTCTTCGCCTGTGAGCATATAGATGAAGTTCTGGGCCAGCGTCAAATCAGCGCGTGGGGCGATAGGCTCTTGCCCCTTGCGGATACGATCCCAAGCCGCGCAAATGGTGGTGATCTGGCCCGTCACGCGCACAGCCTTGCGGCGCGCAGCGTCTTTGCTGAGGTCTTCGCCTTCAGGGTCATAGAAGGCCAGCGCTGAAACCGCCGTCCGCAGCACCGCCATCGGGTTGGCGTCTCTCGGATACGATTTCAGGTCTTTGATGATTTCGTCCGGTAGGACGGCCTGAGCGGCGATTTGCGAACGCAGGTCTTCGAGTTCTTGCGCGTTGGGTAGACGTTCGTGCCACAGCAAATATACGACATC
>JACMMD010000545.1 GCA_014379235.1 Anaerolineae bacterium | reverse complement strand
CCCGACATGAAGCCTTCGAGTATCCAGATGGCCAGCGGGATGCTGAACAGCGTATGTGCCAGCGCCACCGCCAACGGCGTATCGAACAGGTTGATGGCCGAGTAGAGTTGAAAGTACGGTAGCAGGAATACCGCTTCAGGGGCCATGCGGTTGGTCAGCAGCCAGAAGAACAGGTGATTGTCGCCTGTGAAGCTGAAACGCGAGAAGGCATACGCCGCTGGAATAGATACCACCAGTGTGATAGCCGTGTTCAACAGCACGTAAGCCAGTGAATTACCGAAGCTCTCGCGCCAGATCGGCTGCGATAAGATTTCGCCGTAGTTCGCCAGCGTGAACTGCTGCGGAAACATCGTGCGTAATGTCAATATTTCGGCGTTGGTCTTAAACGACATCGACAGCATCCACAGCACGGGCGCAAACAGCGCTAAGAAGTAGACGATCAACCCCGCATTGATCCACAAACGGCGACGTGATTTCATGACTAACCCCCTATTCCACGCTCGTTTGCGCGCCCGCCTGAGTGCTGCGCGTACCCGTGCCAACATGCGTCAGCACAAGGAAAAACACATACGAGATAATCAAAATGACCAGAAAATACACCAGCGACAGCGCCGCCGCGTAGCCGAACTCGAAGCCGCCGACGGCCTTGCGTACCAGCACGTCGCTGAGAAACGTTGTTGTCGTACCGGGGCCGCCGCCTGTCAGCATGAACACTTCACTGTAGATGCGGAACGAGTCCATGAAGCGCAGCAAGATGGCGATGGTCAGGACGCTGCGTAATCGCGGCAGCGTGACGTATAAGAACGTGCGCCAGCGACTAGCGCCGTCGATCTCCGCCGCTTGATAGTAAGCGTCGGGGATCGAGTTCAGCCCCGCATAACACAGCAGCACCACCAGCGGCGTCCAATGCCACACATCCATGACGACCACCGTCCAATAGGCATCTACCGGATTGAGGGCCACGTCGTATTGATAGCCAACCGCGTTGAAGAACAGCGGCACGAGTCCCAAGTCCGAGCGCGTGAACACACGCCAGATGATGCCGACCACGTTCCACGGGATGAGCAGCGGCAGTCCGAGCGCGACCAGCGACGCGGTAGCCAGCCAACTGCGTTTGGGCAGCGCCATCGCAATCGCCACGCCGAGCGGGATTTCGATCACCAGAATCAGGAACGAGAAGCCCAACTGTCGCACGAACGCGCCGCGAAACAGTGCGTCTTGCAGCACGATTTGATAGTTCTCCAAGCCGACCCAGATCGGGTTGAGTCCCGGCAGAATGTCCTGCACCGAGTAGTTGACAACGGTGATGAACGGAATGAAGGCGTTGAGCGCCAACACCAGCAGCGCGGGCAGCACGAACAGCCATGCGCGATTATTGCGAACGGTCATGATACGGCGTTCTCCTCAGTAAGTGTTGGCAGCGCGACGGACTGATCGTCGGCGTAGAGCATCGTCCACTGGTTCGGAAAGCGCGTCCAAATATCCGCGCCTGTTTGCAGGGTGGATGTGTCCGGCACACGCGCCTTGAAATGCAGATCGCCGCCGCTCAAGTCGAGTATCTTGTAGGGGCCGGTCAGGTGGACGGCATCGACCTTACATGCCAGCGCGTTCGCGGTTGGCGCGGACAGCACCTCGACGAACTCCGGGCGAATGCCGATCTTCAAGCGGCGGCCCGCTAACTCGCGCCCAACGCTGTCCGGCACGGGCATCACAAACGCTCCGGCTCGAACCTGATTACCCTCAAGCACCGCGTCGAAGATGTTCATGCCGGGACTGCCGATGAAGTAGCCCACGAACGGCGCTTGTGGACGGTCATGCAGTTCTTTGGGGCTGCCCGTTTGCAGCGCCAGACCGACGTTCATCACCGTCACCTGATCGGCAAAGGTCAGCGCTTCGTGCTGGTCGTGCGTGACGTAAATCATGGTGATCTCGAAACGCTGCTGCATCTGCTTGAGCTTGCGCCGTAAGTGCCATTTCTGCTGCGGGTCGATGACCGTCAGCGGCTCATCGAGCAGTACCGCGCCGAGATCGTCACGCACGACGCCGCGCCCCAACGAGATCAACTGTTTCTCCGCCGCACTGAGAGCCGCCGCACCCTGCTTGAGCTTGTCCGACAGTTCCAGCAAATCCGCGATTTCGTTCACCCGTTTGCGAACGTCAGCTTCGGGTACGCGGCGGTTTCGCAGTGGGAAAGCGAGGTTGTCGTAAACGCTCAACGTCTCGTAGACCACCGGAAACTGAAACACCTGCGCGATGTTGCGCTCTTTGGGTGTCAGGTGGTTGATCTCTTTGCCATCGAGCAGGATGCGCCCCTTCGTTGGGCGCTCCAAACCGGAGATGATTTTTAACAGCGTCGTTTTACCGCAGCCGGACGGCCCCAATAAAGCGCTGTTCGCGCCGTGTTCCCAGCGCAGGTTGATATTCTGCACGGCGTATGTGCCGGGAACATAGGCGTGAGCGATGTCTACCAGTTCAATCGTTGCCATCGTTAACGATTCTCCGTCCGGTTGTCCGGCGCGCTGCTGACCACGCGCCCATTGTCCACATCGAACACATGAATCTGGCGCGGGTTGAAGGATACAGTCACGCGCTGATCGAGTTCGAAGGTGCGGAACTCCTGCGACAGGGCGATAAATTCGAGGCTGTGGTGCGACAGATGCATGGTAATGTCCGAGCCGACGACTTCGGCCAGTTCAACCTTCGCGTCAATGGTGATACCGCCGCTGCCGCCTTCGCTGGTGACGGTGATGTGATGGGCACGAATGCCAAGCACGTAATGTCCCGGCGCTAAATCCGCCGCCATCATCGCTAATGGAATACGAAAATCCGGCGTGATTACTGCCTCACCGTCGCTGACTTCACAGCGCAAAAAGTTCATGGGCGGGTCGCTGAAATACTCGCCCGCTTTGACGTGGTTCGGCTGTTTGTAAACGCTCTCCATCGGGCCGTATTGGATGATCTTGCCATCGTGCAAAATGCCAACTTCCGAGGCCATCATCAGCGCGTCGATGGGTTCGGTTGTGGCGTAGACGAAAATCGTGCTGCGCGCCGCCGCCAGATTTTTGAGTTCGACGCGCAAATCTTCGCGCAGCTTATAGTCCAAGTTGCCGAGCGGCTCATCGAACAAGATCATGCGCGCATCTTTAATCAAAGCCCGTGCGATGGCTACACGCTGCTGCTGGCCGCCGCTCAGTTCTTGCGGCAAACGTGGCAGCAGTTCGACAATTTGCAACTGTTCCGCGACAGCGCGTACACGCTGGTCGATTTCCAGCTTGGGGCGCTTGGCTACGCGCAGGGGCGAAGCGATATTTTCGTAGACGGTCAGCGACGGGTAGTTGATGAACTGCTGGTAGACCATCGCCACGTTGCGCTTGCGAACGTGAACGGTGGTCACGTCGCGGCCATCGACCAGCACCGCGCCTTTTTCGGGCTTCTCTAGCCCGGCCATCACGCGCAAGAGCGTCGTTTTGCCCGTACCTGTCGGCGCGACGATGGCCACAAACGAGCGGTCTGCGATGCTGAAATCCAGATTGTCTAAAGTTTTGTAACCGTCGGTGGTTTTCGAAATACTTTTAAGCTCTATACCCATCAAATCGTTCTTTCTACAACGTGCCCTTGTAGGGGCGCAGCATGCTGCGCCCCTACCGCGCTGCTCGCCTTACCAGATATTCACCCCTGCGATGATGTCCGCGATCTGCTTGGGGAACTGCTGAAAGTTGATCGGCTTGCTGATGAAGCCGGAAAAGCCGCGCCCTTTGGCCAGCGGAATGACCTTCGAGCGGTCAATCACCGACATAGCGATGATCGGCACTCCGTCGAATTCGTGCTCGTTGCGGATGGCGGAAAAAATGTCGTAGCCCGTGATGCCGCTCGGCAGCATCAGGTCGAGGATAATCAAATCCACCGGCAGAAAACTTTTCAAGTGCGGCATAACGTCATGGCCGGAACGGTGTGCCGCGATCAGTGCGCCGTGAGCCTCAAGCAGTGTTTTAGTGATGGTGAGGTTGCCGATGTTGTCCTCGACAACGAAGATGCGTTTTCCTTGCAAGTCCATTCCGTCCGCATTCCTAACCCGTTGTTCTTTACCACTATAGCGGGATGATAACGCGGCGGTAAGCTGGCTTTAGGGAGAGTTCTTCAGGCGATGAGGCTGTACTAAAAGATAGGGGTATATCGAACCCTTCCGGCGCTAACGCGCCACCTTCCCTGCAAGCAGGGAAGGGGGTCAAAGTCCCTCTCCGCTCGCGGGGAGGGATTTAGGGAGGGGTTAATTTGTGCAGCGAATCATTACCGATGCACCGTCCACACGCGCTCACTGGAGAGAATGCGCTCGAACGTATCGGGGAACGTGTGAAAAT
>JACMMD010000544.1 GCA_014379235.1 Anaerolineae bacterium | reverse complement strand
TAAAGCCTTTGTGGACATTGGTTTGCCGTTGTCTGATCGCGGAGCGCAGCGGGCAGTCAATGCCTATCATGCGGAATATGGTGGGCAAATGATGCAGGTGAACGCGCACGACTTGCGCCGGACCTATGCCAAGCTGTGCCGGGATGCGGGCATGGAATGGGAAGACCTGCGTGACAACTTAGGACATGCGAGTGTCATGACGACAGAGAAGTATGTAGGGGCAGCACTGGACATGAAAAAGCGCAAGCCGAAATGGGCAATTGAGGTATAGATGTGTTTCCGCTTCAGAAGTTGGGCGGGTGGGGCAGATAGCCCTGCCTCAGCATTATGTTGAGGCAGCTAAGATCGCTAATAAGGGTATAAAGCGTTTAAGTGTATGTAGGACAGCATTGGATATGGGGAAGCGCAAGCTGCAAACCTGGGAAGAACCTCTACTTTGGTAGAGGATATAAGCAGGTTTGACGCTGCGATCTGCGCTACTTTGCGGCATGATCGCAGCGTGAACAACCTGTACAGTGGTCTATGAGTTTATTCGCCGCTCACCCACAGCATCGCATAAGCCCAATCTGTCCGGCGGGGAGCGAAGCAATCTTCTCGTACCGCGTGATTGAGCGCGACAGGCTGTTCCCCCACTTTGATGACTCGCAACACGTAGTTTCCCGCTCTACACTCCTCTGGCATGATGGACACTGGAGTGTTAGGGTCTAAGGAGGTGAATACGCCGTCCTCACCAAAGCTGAAAGTACCATATGGAAAGCCTTCAACAGGTGCTGCGGTATTCTCCGCTGTGTCGGCGATCACCCAAGTGCCATCGGCGTTGTAGCGGATAAATGCTGGCGCAGCATTAAAGTACACCGTCCAGACTCCTACAATATCTTCAGGCTGTGTAGCGATCATGTCGCACGCTTGGAGTTCGGCATCACCCACCCCGCATTCATGCAGCGGTACCGTCGGTGGATCAAAGGCTGGGTCCGGTGAATTGAAGTTTGGGGTCTCCTGCGCCATCACCAGCACCGACGTGAGACTCAGCAAAACGATCATGAGCATAGTGCTTAAACGGAATAGCTTCATCGTGATTTCCTCTCATTGACATTTGACTTCTTTTATTGAACCCTATTGACTTCTTTTCTGGAAGCTTTTTTCGGACAAAAACTCGTACAGATTTAAGACACCGTGCGCTATACTGGTTAAATTCACGAATGCGGAGTCTGTCATGATCGCCATTACTACATTCGGTCAGTGGCTCAAGCAGCGCCGCAAGGCCCTCGACCTCACGCAGGAAGAATTGGCACAACGCATCGGCTGTGCTGCTAATACCCTCTATAAAATTGAAGCGGATGAACGCCGTCCATCCAAACAGGTTGCAGCGCTCTTAGCCGAACTCCTCAACATCCCGCCCGACGAACGCCCTGCCTTTGTCCGCTTCGCCAGAGCCGAGGCGGTGGCAGACTCTGCGCCCTGGGGTACGCCCTTTCATCCGCCAACCAACCTACCCACGCAGCCCACCGTACTTATCGGGCGGGAAGAAGATGTGACTGCCATCCGTAAGCGATTGCTCCAATCGGAGGTGCGCCTGCTCACCCTCACCGGCCCCCCTGGGATCGGCAAAACGCGGTTAGCGCTACAGGTGGCAGCCGAGGTGTTGGACGACTTCACCAATGGTGTATTCTTTGTCGCCCTCGCCCCGATCAGCGATGCCAACCTGGTAGCCACGTCGATTGCCAGCACACTTGGAATAACGGAAGGTGGCCCGCGGACACCGCTGGAACGGTTGAAAGCCTTTCTCCGCGACAAACAAATGCTTTTGGTGCTGGACAATTTTGAGCAAATCCTGTCGGCAGCGCCCGACATCGCTGAACTCCTGGCTGCCTGCCCCTGGCTCAAACTCTTGGCGACCAGCCGTTCGCCCCTGCGTATCCGCCAAGAACGCCAGATGCCAGTCTCCCCTTTGGCTGTTCCCGATCTCGCCCATCTGCCGGATGTTGAAAGTATGGCCCACTATTCAGCCGTGACACTCTTCATGGAACGGGCGCAGGCAGTGCAGCCGGATTTTTCGATCAACACGGAAAACGCCCCAACCGTTGCCGCCATCTGCGCCCGGCTGGACGGACTGCCGCTGGCGATTGAACTCATCTCGGCGCGGATAAAAATCTTGTCTCCGGTGGCGCTATTGAAACGGTTGGGCGGGCCGCTGATGCTGCAATCGGACGGGTTGCGCGATGTTGAAGCCCGTCACCGGACGCTGAATGCCGCAATTAGTTGGAGTTACCAACTGCTAAGCGCAGATGAGCAAACCCTGTTCCGGCGCTTGGGGATATTCGTGGGCGGTTGGACGCTGGAAGCTGCTGGGGCAGTGTGTCTGGAAAACTTAAGGCTGAACCTTCTCGATGGGATGGCATCGCTGCTGGACAAAAATCTGGTCAAGCAGAACATGAGATCAGAAGGTGAGCCTCGCTTTATGATGCTGGAAACCATCCGCGAGTATGCGTTGGAACAACTGGCGGCTAGCGGCGAACTGGACGATTTGCGTCACCGTCATGTGGTCTATTTTCTCAAGCTGGCGGAAGTAGTGGCACCGGAATCGATTGGAGGAGCGCAGCAGGGTCAGGGATGGGATGATCTAGAAGCGGAACATACTAACTTACGGGCAGCGTTAACCTGGAGTCGAAGGGAAGCAAGCGGCGAAACCAAGCTGCGCCTGGCTGTGGCGCTGAGTGATTTCTGGTCACATCGCGGTCACTTGAGCGAGGGGAGCGGCTGGCTCACCGAGTCGCTGGCGCAGTCTGAAGGGGGTGAGCCGTCTACAACGCACTATCGCACGCTCCGAGCGAAGGCGCTGGCTGCACTTGCTGTGATGAACCACTGGCAAGGCAACCCGGATGCCGCGCAGCCACGACATGAGGAATGTGTGGCGCTCTTCCGAGAACTTGGACACCGAGCAGCGCTGGCCGAGGCGCTCGGCACGTATGGAATGCTGTTTGTGCTGCGTGGCGACTTCGAGCTTGCCAGGCCCCTAATGGAGGAAATGCTGGCTCTGGCACGCGAACTCGGTAATGATGGTCTCATCGCACTAAGCTATAACTTCCTGGGTAATTTAGCCTATTCTCAGGGTTACATCCAGCAGGCAGGCGCGCACTGGGAGGAGGCTTTAGCTCTGTTCCGCCTACAGACCCATAATTGGATCATCTCGGTTGTGTTGTCTCAACTTGCGATGACGGCGCTCGATGAGCGCGATTACCATCGAGCACTCTCACATTTGGTGGAGAGCTTGACTCGATTCCGGGAACTAGGCGAGCGATGGCAAGCTATCTACACACTAGAGGTGTTCGCATTTCAAGCAGTAGTGCAGGGGGAGCAGTCGGAGGATGCCAAGCCGAGGTTCCTCCGAGCGGCACGGTTGTTCGGCGTCGCAGAGGCGTTGCGCGAGACCTACAGCGCCCCGATATTGCCATTCCAACGGCGACCCTATGAGCAAGGTGTTACTGCTCTCCGTGCCCAACTCGATGAGGCAATGTTAGTGGCATCCTGGGAGGCAGGTCGGAAAATGACGTTAGATCAGGCGGTGGAGTACGCGCTGTCAGAATAGTTGCAAGTTGAGCAAGAGGGCAACTACGTTGAACCGAGGGAGTGCGTAGCCGCCACTACGATGGCGCTCCCGATAACAACGGACTTGTCGTGAGCAACAGTCTGAGACTTCATCAGAAAGTGGTTTGATTGTGTTTTGAGCTGCACAACCCAGCAGAGTTCCCCTCTTCTGATTGCCAACCATGAATACGCTGAGTTTCATCCTGCAACCAAACGATGAACTCAGCGTATTTAGGTCATGTAGCCGGAGAAATTTTGCCCGTGACTTAATGACCTCTCGCAAATTTGCCTCTTTTGCTCACCCAATGAAGGAAAGTTGACGATGCGCCCTTTCGAGTGGCTTTTCTTACTGTCGTTTATTCCTGCCCTGCTGATCCCATTCATCCCGCAAGCGTGGCGTCGGCGATGGTTGATCCTGTCTGCGCCGCTGCCCGTGCTGGTAGGTGGACTCCATCTGGTTGCTGAAGGCTGGCGTGTTCAGATGGTACCCGTGTATTTCCTCGCCGTGATGGTGCTGGCGAGTCGGCTTCCGGCGCTGTTAGGCCGTGAAGGCAAGGTTCGGCGCGGACGCGGTATTGTGGTCAGCTTCGTGAGCGCGCTGATTGTTGTAGGTTGCGGCGTATTAGCGGGCTGGTTGCTGCCTGTGGCCGATCTGCCAGAACCCACTGGCCCGTACCCTGTGGGCATCCTTGACCGCGAACTGGTGGATGAAGATCGTGGGCGGCGCTTGATGGTATCCGTCTGGTTTCCCTCAGCGCAGGACGGTACACCTGCACCACTAACCCATAACCCCGATGAGGTAGCAAACGCGCTCGGAAATCTTTCCGGCCTGCCGGGGATAGGGCTTCAACACCTGACCTATTTCACCCTTTCGGCCAGTGAGGACGTACCCCTAGCGACAGACGGCGCGCCGTTTCCCGTACTCGTGTTTTCGCATGGCATGGTCGGGCTGCGGCTGCAAAACAGCTCAACGCTGCAAGAGCTGGCAAGCTGGGGCTATGTGGTGGTAGCGATTGATCACACCGATGCCGCCGCCGTCACTGTGTTTCCAGACGGCGAGGCGCGCTTCTACAATTTGGAGAACTTCGGTATCCCCTCTGATGTGGAGCCTGACGAGGCTATCATCACCGAGCGCGTGTTTCCGGTGTGGGTCGCTGACCAGCGTTTTGTCTATAATACGCTCGAAACGTGGGCAGTGAATGACCCGTTGCTGGCGGGCAAGCTTGACCTGACGCGCATTGGTTCGTTCGGTCATTCCTTTGGCGGGGCAACTGCGTTGGAAGTCTGCCGTGTCGATGATCGCTGCCGTGCCGCCGTTAACATGGACGGTGGATTGTATGGCGACATCAAAACTCAGCCCTCTGTACGTCCTATGCTGCTGATGACTTCTGCCGAGAGCGGACAGTTCACCGACACGGTTGAAGAGTGGACGCATATGGTCGAGAATACAAATTCCACCGCAGACTGGTTAGAACTACCCGGCAGCACACATTTTTCTTTCACGATCACCCAACTGCTCTCGCCGCTTCTTGTACCGGAGCATTTCGATCCGCGCGCAGGGCTGCACGTTATAGACAAGTACCTACGCGCGTTTTTCGATAGTCATCTGCGCGGCGCGGAGACACTCCCGTCAGGGGAGACGGACGTGCGTTGGCTCACCGATCCTGTGCCCCAATCAGGTTTAGCGTCTCTACCATAGAATCGTCTTTTGTAATGCAGTCGTTCTTACCCGCGTCAGATAGATACATGAAGTGTGATAACTCACTATCCACGCCACGCGGTGTGTTGTAGAGGAGCAAACGACCAGTGAGCCAAACGACCATCGTAAATCGACCATTTGAAATTGGTCTCTATTCATTTGTAGAGCTAACGCCCGACCCGATCACAGGGCGTAAGCTCAGTCCAGCCGAGCGTATCCGCGATCTTTTAGAGGAGATTGAACTGGCCGATCAGGTCGGCTTAGATGTGTTCGGTTTGGGAGAACATCATCGGGAAGAATTTGTGTCGTCTGCGCCAGAGGTTATCCTCGCAGCGGTGGCGCTGCGTACCAAGCATATTCGTTTGAGCAGCGCAGTCACGGTGCTGAGTTCAGACGATCCAGTACGGGTATTCCAGCGATTTGCCAGCCTTGATCTGGTTTCCAATGGCCGCGCCGAAATCATCGCTGGTCGCGGCTCGTTCATTGAGTCGTTCCCACTGTTCGGCTATGACCTGCACGACTATGACGAACTGTTCGCGGAAAAGCTAGATTTGCTTCTCAAAATCAGAGAAGATGTGCATGTGACTTGGCAGGGGCGTCATCGTGCGTCGATCCAGAATCTAGCCGTTTATCCACGTCCGCTCCAAGAGCAGTTACCGATATGGGTTGGAGTGGGTGGCACACCGGAGTCGGTGGTTCGAGCGGCAAGTCGAGGGCTGCCGATGGCGCTGGCGATCATCGGCGGTATGCCAGAACAGTTCGTGCCGTTTGCAAAACTTTATCGTCAAGTGGCGGCTGAACACAACTTCGATTTAGCGACGCTTCCGCTGAGTATCAACTCACACGGTTTCATTGCGGATAATCGTCAGCAAGCGATTGATGAGTCTTTTCCGTCTGTGCAGGCGGCGATGAATAAAATCGGGCGTGAGCGTGGCTGGTCTCCGATGCGACGTGAGCAGTACGAAGCGTCGGCTACTGTACGCGGCGCAAACTTTGTTGGCAGCCCTGACGACATCATCGAGAAGATTCTGTTCCAGCATTCAATCTTCAACCATCAACGGCTGCTGCTGCAAATGAGCGTCGGTACGATGCCCCATAACAAGCTCATGCACGCGATTGAACTGCTCGGTACGAAGGTTGCTCCGGTAGTGCGGGAAGAGATTGCCCGTCGGGTCGCTGCCCCGAACCCTCAGTAAGCAAATGCCTTTGCGACTAACGTGAGGG
>JACMMD010000543.1 GCA_014379235.1 Anaerolineae bacterium | reverse complement strand
GCATCGCGTTTCGCGGCGGTGTCATCAACATTGGCGCGGAAGGTCAGTTGTTCATGGGCGCGGTGTCGGTGACGGCGTTCTCTGTCGCCATCGGTGATAGACTTCCGTCCATCGTGTTTATTCCGCTGGCGCTGCTGGTCGGGTTTTTGGCGGGCGCGGGCTGGGGGGCTGTGCCGGGATTCTTGAAGGCGCGTTTCCACGTTAACGAGATTCTCAGCACGGTGATGATGAACGAGATCGCCATTCAACTGCTGATCTTCCTGTTGAGCGGCCCACTGATTGACCCAAAAGAAGTCGAAAACGGGACGCGCATTCCACAGTCGGCGCAGCTTCCCGAAGCCGTCTGGCTTGAACGTCTCGCGCCACCCGCGCCGCTGCACACGGGTATTTTCGTAGCGATTATCATGGCGTTCGTGGTGTATGTGCTGCTGTGGCGCACAACCATTGGCTACCGTATTCGCGCTGTCGGGCAAAGCCGCGATGCCGCCAAGTACGCGGGCATTTCCGTGCCGCTGTATCTGATGATGTCGCTGGTATTAAGCGGCGGTATGGCCGGTATCGCTGGCGCGGTTGAAGTGATGGGGGTCACGCATCGTATGGTCGAAGGCTTCGCGGTTGGCTACGGCTTTTCGGGGATCGTAGTCGCGCTGTTCGGGCGATTGCATCCGGTTAGCTCGATCATATCGGCGGTGATTTTCGGGGCGCTGTTGGTCGGCGGCGATAGAATGCAGCGCGCAGTGCAAGTGCCGTCCGCGACGATTACCGCGCTGGAAGGGTTGGTCGTTTTGTTTGTGGTGAGCAGTGATATTTGGGTGCGGCGGCGGGCAGCGCAGCGTAAAGCAGGCAGCGCCGCTTTGCTGGCGGCGGTCATCTCTGAGCCTGTCGAAGAACCGATAACGCCGCATGAGGTGACGCGATGACTGGCAGTCAAATGTCGATGGGCAGTGTCTTAATTGAGGCGCTGGCGCTGATGCTGTGGGCCGCGCCGCCCTATATCTACGCCGCGATTGGCGAAATCTTCGCGCAGCGTTCGGGCGTGTTGAATCTCGGCGTCGAGGGCATCATGCTCATGGGCGCGTTCAGCGCGATTTACGTGGTGGCCGATGTGCCCAAAGGGCTGGGTCTTGAGCCAATTGTTGGGCTGCTGGTGGCCATGGGCGTCGGTGGACTGATGGGACTGCTGATGGCTGTCGTCAGCGTGACGTTCAAAGGCGAACAGGGCATCAGCGGCATCGGATTAACGCTGTTTGGCTTAGGGCTGTCGAGCCTGCTGTTCAAGGCGCTGGCGGGCGGCGTTATCACGGCGACGGGCTTTCAGCGCATCTTCATCCCCGTTCTGAGCGATTTGCCGATCATCGGTAAAATTCTGTTTCAGCAAAACATCATTGTCTATGCGGCGTTCGCGCTGGTGCCAATTGCGTGGTGGGTGCTGAACCGCACGACGTGGGGATTACAGATTCGCGCTGTCGGGCAGAATCCTAAAGCCGCCGACGCGATGGGCGTAAATGTCACCCGTGTGCGTTATACGACGGTGATTCTCGGCGGGATACTGGCAGGCGTGGCGGGCGCATCGCTGTCGATTGCGCTGACACCGATCTTTCAAGAGAACATGACTGAAGGGCGCGGCTTTATCGCGGTGGCGCTGGTGTACTTCGGCGGCTGGTCGCCGTTTCGGGCGATGCTCGGTGCGCTGCTGTTCAGCCTCGCCAACAATCTGCAAATCTGGGCGCAAATCCTCAATGTGCCGATACAGGCGAACCTGTTGATTATGGCTCCCTACGTGCTAACCATCGTGGTTTTGATCTTTGCTCGGCAGCGTCAGAACCTTGAACCCGCCGCGCTGACGAAGCCATTCGAGCGGGGGGAGAATTAGGAAAATACGGGGTACAAAAGCAGGTTCGAGGGACGAGGTTCGAGTGCTAACGGAAATGATTGTAGGGGCAAGGCATACCTTGCCCGTATCATACGCAAAATACTAGTCGGTAGCCGTGAGCCATTTGCAATGCTGCTGATGGTTGACGGCTAGAGGCTAGAGCCGAATAGCGCAGCTTTACAGCTAATCGATATGCATAACGCGAAGGTGGGGGACATGGGAAAGAACAAAATGCGGTTTGTGACCTTACTGCTGTTGTTGGCGCTAGGCAGCATTGGTGTGCTGTCGGTGAGCGCGCAGGACGATATGGTGCGCGTGGCGATCATCATGCCAAGCAGCACGACTGACCTCGCGTGGAGCCAGAGCATGTATGACTCGGCTGTTGCAGTGCAAACGGCAATGGGCGGCGAGAGCGCGATGGAAATCGCCGTTAGCGAAGGCACGTTCGACGTGACGGCGGCGGCGGATGCGGCCCGTGACTACGCCGAAGATGGCTTTGATCTGGTGATTATGCACGGTACGCAGTACGGTACGTCGCTGCAAGAACTCGCGCCGGATTATCCTGATACCTCATTCGCGTGGGGCACGACGACGGAAACCTTCGCGGATGAAGGTTTGACCAACGTATTTGCTTACGATGTGGCAGCGGAAGAAGGCGGCTACGTCAACGGCTACATGGCAGGACTGCTGACCGAAAGTGGTGTCATCGGTGTTGTGGGGCCAGTTCCGGCGGGTGATGCCATCCTCTACAATAATGGTTTCGTGCAGGGTGTGAATGCTTCGAACCCGGATGCCGATGTACTGGTGGCTTACACGGGTTCGTTTGGCGATACGGCAGCAGCGGCGGAAGTCGCGCAGACGCAGATCGCGGCGGGCGCGGATATACTGACCGGCTCGGCGCAGCAAGTTCCCGGCGCAATTGACACGATTCAGGCGGCGGGCGGTTTGTGGTTTAGCACGGATGTTGACCAGCGCTCGAACTGGCCCGAAACCGTCGCTGCGGCGATGGTCTACGACTGGACGGGTGTTCTCACGGCCATCATCGAAAACCGCGCTGCTGGCACATTGGGCGGCGTCGCCTATGAACTGAACTTGCAAGAGGGCAGCGGGCTGACGATGGTGTATAACACCGACATCGGCATTTCCGAAGATATTCTGGCGGCGGGCATGGCTGCCGAAGATTGGGTGCGTTCGGGCGCGGTGTATGCGCTGCGGACACTGCCTGCTGAGGGCGAAGTCTTCCGCGTGGCGATTGTAATGCCGAGCAGCACCACTGACCTCGCATGGAGCCAAGCAATGGTTGATGCGCTGATGAATGTTCAGCAGCAGCTTGGCGGCGAAGGCGTGATGGAAATTGCGATCAGCGAAGGCGTGTTCGATGTCACGGCGGCGGCGGAAGCCCTTCGTGACTACGCGGACGAAGGCTACAATCTGGTGATCGCGCATGGTACGCAGTACGGTACATCGCTATTTGAACTCGCGGTGGATTACCCCGATACAGCATTCGCTTGGGGCACGGCTGTGGACACTGGCGAGAACATCTTCGCCTATGAAGCTCGCGCTGAACAAGGCGGCTATGTCAACGGCATCATGGCCGGTTTGATGACTGAAAGCGGCGTCGTTGGTATCGTCGGGCCGGTTCCGGCGGGCGATGGTCTGCTGTACATCAATGGCTTTCAGCAAGGCGTTATGGCCTCGAATCCTGATGCGGAAATTCTGCTGGCTTACACAGGTTCGTTTGGCGACACCGCGCTGGCGGCAGAAACCGCACAGACGCAAATCGCCGCAGGCGCGGATGTGTTGAGTGGCTCGGCGCAGCAGGTCGTGGGCGCGATTGATCAGGTGCAGACCGCAGGCGGCATCTGGTTCGGCACACAGAGCGACCAGAGCGGTAACTGGCCGGAGACGGTGGTTTCATCGCAGGTCTATCACTGGTCACCGGTTGTTGGCAGCATGATTGACCTGATTTTGAGCGGCACAAACGGCGGTGTCGCCTATGAATTGACGCTGGAAAATGCGGGCCTCGACATCGTTTTCGGCGGCGTTGAAGTGCCGGAAGATGTGATGGCCGCGGCGATGGAAGCGGCAGATGCGGTTGCGGTTGGCGAGATCGTCGTCGAGCAAGTTCTACCGGAATAGAAACAAGTTTGTGTGTTACTGTAGGGGCAGGATATATCCTGCCCCTACACAATTGCAACGAGGACAAGATGGTTTTAGACGCAGCAAAACACTTACTTGGTATAGATGGTGTTCGCCTCGAACTGCATATTCCGTCGGAAATTGCGCGCAATGGGACGCAGTTCGATGGCAAGCTCACGGTGAAGACTAACCACGACGATCATGTCATGAAGTTGACTATCCGTATCGTGCAAGAAATGGTACTTGGCATCGGTGATACGCTGGCCGTTGATACCACCGAACTTGGCAAGGCGGTCATCGGTGAGCCGTTCGACATCAAGGCGCACGAAGTCCGCGAATTTGACTTCAGGCTGCCGTATCATCACGAGTTGGACGAAAGCGTGGAAATCAGGGGCGCGGCCAGCGAAGTGATCGAGTTTTTCGTGATCGCCGAAGCCGACGTTCGGCACGGACTCGACCCACACGACAAAAGAGCGATTCATTTTGTGTGAGTTTTCATAACTATGCAAATGCTCCCTTCCGGCCACAAACGCATCGATCACGTTGAACTTCGCAATATCAGCAAGCGCTTTCCCGGCGTGTTGGCCAATGACCGCGTGAGCTTTGACGTTCGTGCGGGCGAGATTCACGCGCTGCTTGGCGAAAACGGCGCGGGCAAATCGACCCTGATGAAAATCCTTTACGGACTGTATCAGCCGGAAGCAGGCGAGATCATACTCGACGGTCAGCCCGTGCGCTTTCATTCTCCGGCGGATGCGCTGACGCACGGCATCGGCATGATTCACCAACATTTTATGCTCGTGCCGACGCTGACCGTCGCGGAAAATGTGGCGCTCGGTATGAAAGAGGCGGGGCGTGTACGGTTGGATTTGCGCGGCGTGAAAGAACGCCTGCGCGAACTGTCCGCTGCGTATGGCTTGAAGGTCAATCCCGACGCTTACGTGTGGCAGCTATCGGTGGGTGAGCAGCAGCGCGTTGAAATCGTCAAGGCGTTGTATCGCGGCGGCGCGCTGGTCATTCTCGATGAGCCAACGGCGGTGCTGACTCCGCAAGAAGTCGATGAATTATTTCTCACGCTTAAGCAAATGCGCGAACAGGGTCACGCGCTGATCTTCATCACGCATAAGTTGGGCGAAGTGCAGGCGCTAAGTGATCGTATCACCGTCATGCGCGATGGACGGGTGGTAGACAGCATCGGCAATAACGGCGTTGAACGGCGCACCTTAGCGCGGATGATGGTCGGGCGCGAGGTCAAGTTACAGCCAGATCGCCCGCCTGTGCAGATGGGCGCGGTTAGGATGCGTGTGCATAACCTGTGTGCCGATAACGATCAAAACTTAGCCGCGCTGAATAACATCTCGCTGGAAGTACGTGGCGGTGAGATCGTCGGTATCGCGGGTGTATCGGGCAATGGTCAGCGTGAACTAGCGGAAACTATCGCCGGACTGCGCCCTTGCTCCGGCGAGATCGAACTGGCGGGCGTGTCGATCACCCATAAATCGGTGCTAGAACGACTCAAGGCCGGGTTGGCTTATATCCCTGAAGAACGAATGCGGCACGGCACGATTGGCACGTTCTCGGTGGCCGAAAATGCCATTCTGCAAAATCACGGCGAGGCGCAGTTTTCGCGGGGAATATTCCTCAACTTCGGCGCGATTGCCAAGCACACACAGAACCTCATCAACCTGTTCAACATCAAAACACCGACGCACGATACGGCCATCAAGAACCTCTCCGGGGGCAATATTCAGAAGTTGATCCTTGCGCGGGAACTTTCGCGGCAGCCTCAAGTGTTGATCGCCGCACAGCCGACTCGCGGCGTAGACATCGGCGCGACGGAGTACATCCGCGAGGTCTTGATTCAGCAGCGCAGCGCAGGCGTGGCCATTATCCTGATCTCCGAAGACCTCGATGAAATCCTCGCGCTGTCGGATCGTATCGCCGTGATGTACGAAGGCCAAATCGTGGGCATCGTCAACCATGACGAGGCGGATGTCGAAACGCTCGGCTTGATGATGGCCGGCGCTCATGATGCGGCAGCGCGTGAAACAGCATAGCCGCCTCTAAGCTCGACGAGTATAATTCCCCCTAAAATCGCAAGTTTGCTTAAAACACAGCCGCCGCGCTGTTATAGGGGAAGTTAAAAAGTCATGTCACAAAGCACCATGCAAGAACTCCGCGCACAGGTTGATACCATCAACCTGCAAATTCTGGAACTGCTCAACAAGCGCGCTAAGTTGGCATCCGAAATCGGCAAATTTCAAGAAGAAATGGGCACGACGTTCTATGATCCTGAGCGTGAAGCCTTCATGCTCACGAATTTAGAGTTGAACAACAAAGGCCCGTTCAGCAACGAGACGATCAAAGCGCTGTTCCGCGAGATTTTTCGCGCATCGATGGCGCTCGAAGAAAAGCAGGCCCGCGCCAAGATCAAGGTTCAGCGCCAGACCGACGACCAACGAACCATCATCACGCTGCCTGACGGTACACAGCTAGGCAACGGTGACTTTACCGTGATCTCTGGCCCGTGCGCTGTCGAGAGCATGGAGATGATGGACGAAACGGCGGCGGCGTTGGCCGAGCGCGGCGTGAAAATCCTGCGCGGCATGGCCTATAAGCCGCGTACATCGCCTTACGATTTTCAGGGTATGGGCGAACCGGGTTTGCAGATCGCACGGCAGGTGGCCAACAAATACAACATGTTCATCACCAGCGAAATCATGGATCAAAGCCAGATTTCGATGATGATGGATTACGTCGATATATTCTGGATCGGGGCGCGTAATATGCAGAACAGCTTCTTGCTCAAGGCGATGGGGCGCGTAAACCGTCCGGTGATCCTCAAGCGCGGGCTGTCGGCTACGCTGGAAGAGTTCCTGTACGCGGCTGAATACATCGTCAGCAGTGGCAATCCTAATGTTATCCTGATCGAGCGCGGTATTCGCACGTTCGAGAAGTGGACGCGCAACACGCTCGATATTGGCGGCGTGGCCGTGCTGAAATTGGAAACGCATCTGCCTGTGGTGGTGGATATTTCGCACTCGGCAGGGCGGCGGGACATCGCTAAACCGTTAGCGCGGGTGGCGAAGGCCAGCGGCGCGGATGGACTGATGGTCGAGGTTCACCCGAACCCGCCCGTTGCCATGAGTGACGCCAAACAGCAGCTCACGATCCCCGAATTTCACGCCCTGATGGACGAGATTACAGATCGTCAAGCGGCATACTAAAGAAATGCGTAGGGGCACGGCAACCGTGCCCCTACAACGTAGGGCTTACAGCGTCACTACATAAGCAACGAGGTCTGCGATGTCCTGTTCGGTGAGCTGCTCCCCGAACGTCGGATACATGTTATTGTCGAAGCCTTCCACGAGGTAATCGCCGGGATTGACGATGCTGTTGTGGATATATTCCTCTGCCGAAAGCCCTTCGACGCGCTCTCCGGCGCGCTCGGATAGTCCGAATAGGTTCGGGCCGAGATTATGCGCGAAGCGTGAGCCGAATGCCTGCTGTGTAATGCCGTGACAGGTCTGGCAAGCCGGAGCGCCATTTGCGCCATTCACGAAAATCTCTGCGCCGCGTTCAGCGTCACCGACCAGCGCGACAGTACCATCCGCTGCTTCCGCTGTTACTTCTACGGTAGCTGCCACAGCAGAATGTGTCGCCATCGGATTCTGATTCAAGATAAGGATGCCGCCTAAAACGACGACGAATGTGATTACCAGAATGAGCCGTGCCATGTTCTTCATCTGCCTTTGCTGTCGATCACTATCGATTATATGCTGTGCTGCGGATTTGTTGCGTTAAATTACAGCGAAAGCGCCTAGGCGATCAAATCCGCGATGTTTTGCTTGGTGAGATGTTCCGCGAACCTCTTGTCGATACCGTTTTACTTTAACGGAAGTGTTCGGTTATCTCGTCTGGCGGGTGGGTGATTTTTGTCTCAGCCATTGGGCGGAGATGTGGCGGGGTCTTAGGGAGCCTTTTCGCAAATGGGTCGTTGAGTATCCATTGGTCGAATTGTTGTAGATCAGCTTGAAAATCTTTGCTCATTAAAAACCTAACCTTCCGACTCTTGAGCGTCGTTTTCTGCGGCAAGAAGCGCCGCTCGATTGGCGTGATGTGGGTCGATGACATCGAGGATATTGGTTTCGGTTGTCGATGGCTCAACTGACACAAATCCGAATTCACGTGCGTCGAGATACAGCGTATATTCAGGCGGAAAAAGCGTGCGCCACCATACCGCGAACTTAGCGGCAGACTCCGGTTCTCCATTCAACGTGAGCGTATGCCCGTTACGATGCAAACCGCCGCTCAGATAGTATGTGCGCGTCTTATACTCGAAGTCGATCAATAGGAAATCGGCGGATGGCTGGCGCGTGTTGAATTTGACGCGCTTCAAGCGCTTCTTGACGTGCTTAGCGAACTCGTCCGGCGTGATGCTCCAGCCGCTAAAGGTTAACGGCGGTGTCGGCTGATCGGGCTGCGGCTGCAATTTGGGTGATTTAAAGGCAGGGTCGCGGTACAGGATCGGGCTGAGGATGTACGACCCGACATCATAGCGCGGCCATACTTGACGGACGACGTGATTGAACTCCTCAATTCCCCTTATAGCGCTGGCGTGTATATTAAGCGAACCGGGTGCTGTGGTCGGTTCGTCGGCGGCGATCCGGTTTAAAGCGGCAAACGCACCGGATTCGATGAAAAGCTGCATGTTTTCAGTTCGCCTACCAATCTCTGCTAGGGCAACCACCGACCAGTAGCAGATGTCAAAAATTGGATGCGATACCCCCTCGATCAGGGAGGGCACAACGCGCCCCGCCGCTTCTCCTCGATATGAGCCGAGCGGCCCAATCGCTTCACCGCGCATATAGGGGTCGTCGGTTTCGTCGTGCATGATTTGAAGCAGCGTGTCGATGCCGTCAACGTTATGCTCTAACGCACGAATGACCGTGATACGCCATTTGAAATCTGCGGCTTTG
>JACMMD010000542.1 GCA_014379235.1 Anaerolineae bacterium | reverse complement strand
GTTTTCACATCAAACAGCCATGTAGCGGCGGCGTCACTGGGTTCGGTACAAACGGCATCCGTCATTCGCAGGCGCACGTAATCTTTGGGCAGTAAAACCGCCGCCGTTTGCGCCAATAAATCGGGCTGATGCTCTGCCAGCCACATCAGTGTCGGGCCCATGAAGCCAGCGGCGGGCGGGCCGGGCGCGTATCGGGCCATCTCCGCCAGCGGAACGCGGGTGTTGAGCGCGTCAACCTGCGGGCTGCTGCGCGTATCAGCCCAGATGATCGCTGGATGCAGAGGATGGCTGTTCTTATCCACCGGAACAAAACCGTGCATCTGACCGCACAACGAAATAGCGCGCACGGCGTTGGGGTCGATGTTCGTTCGGGCGATGGCTTCGCGTATGGTGGCGACAGCAGCATTCCACCAATCGTCGGGGTTTTGCTCGGCCCAACCGGGTCGCGGCTGCGAGATCGGGTATTCGCGGGTCACATCGACCAGTGCGCGCCCGCTTTTAACCTCAAGCAGCACTGTTTTTACGCTCGATGTGCCGATGTCCGTGCCTAATAAGTACGTCATGTTCTAGCCTTCACTTTAACCTAAAAGTTGAAAGTGCTGAGTTTAAAGTGAAAAGTGGTGATGCGCCAAATGCGAACTTGATCGTAGGAAGGGTAGGGGCGCAGCATGCTGCGCCCCTACAATTTACCGCCCTGCAAAAGCACAGGAATTTGCAAAAGTAGGCTGTCACCGTCTAAAGTTGCGACGGATGTGGCCATGCCGCCGCTCAAAAATGGGCGCGGCGTTTGTTCTCGGACACAACGACGTAGGCAGGGAAGTCGTGGGTTTAGAAGCAATCGACATCATTACCAGCGGGCACATTTGCCTCAACCTGTCCCCGCGTATGGATAACATTCCGTTGGCCGCGCTCACGATTGCGGGACGGCTGTACGAAACGGACGCGCTGACAGTGGCGCTCGGTGGTGCGGCAGCCAATACGGGCTTGACGCTGCATTATCTGGGCGCGAACGTGCGTCTGCTATCCGCCGTTGGCGACGATCTTCTGGGCAATGTGATGGTCGCCGCGCTCAACGAAATTGATCCTGATTTGAGCAAGGCGCTGTCTATCCAGACCGGACTCGCCAGCCCGTATACGATCTTACTCGCGGCTGACGAAGCGCCTGTGTCGCTGTACTGTCCGGGCACAAATATCACCTTCGGCATGAGCGACGTAAACTTTGCGCTGCTCGGCACTGCGAAACTGTTCCATCTCGGCTATCCGTCGCTGCTGCCACAGCTTTTAGCCAACAGCGGCGAAGAACTGGGCGCGATTTATCAGCAGGCGAAAACCACTGGCGTGGTCACGTCGCTGGATATGTGTATGCCGCCGCCGGGAGTGCAGGTCGATTGGCTGAAGATTCTCAGCCGTACACTGCCTTACGTGGACGTTTTCGTGCCGAATATCGTCGATGCGCTGTACATCTTCCGCCGCGCCGATTACGACGCATGGGGCGCGCACTACGCGACGCACCTGACCGCTGATTATCTGGCAGGGTTGGCCATGCAGATTCTCGAACTGGGGCCG
>JACMMD010000541.1 GCA_014379235.1 Anaerolineae bacterium | reverse complement strand
GGACAGCCATCCCACACGACCACATACTCCTTGCCCTCAGAGTCCGGCCCGACCATCACTTGATACTCGCCGCTGGTTAGGCGGTAGAAACGGATGTTGCCGGACTGTTCGATCAATATGTTGCCATCCTCAGCGCTCGGCGTCGCGGGTAGGTCACTGTAAGGCACGAAGATACCGGGGAAGCCATCGCCATCTTTGCCGCCAGCTACGGTTGCGCCATCTGAATTGATACCGTAAATGGCGACGCGGTTGTTGGCTGCATCGCAGTAGACCGACGCATAGGCATACGCCTGACGGTTGATGCGATCATCGCCGGGATCAAAGAAGGCGTTGTTGCCATGTGGGCCGAAAGCGATATACAGCGAGTAGGGGCCGGTTGTAATGGAGAAGCCCCGGGCACGAAACGTATAAGTGCCGCTGACGGGAACGGTAAACTCCAGATGTGAACTGGAAGCAGAGTTACACCCTTGACTGCCGCCGTCGTCGTTGCCTGTATTAAACCCATCTGGTCCCGTTATATCTACCACTGGGTCGAGCGGACGGTTGCCGGGCGCGATTTCGTCGCAGATCAGGTCAACGGTTACAGGCTCGCCTGCATTGAGGTCGAGATCGTAGGTATCGACTTCGCCCGCAAACGAAATCGTTCCGGTGTAGCGAAACCCGGCGCTGTCGTCTGCAAGCATTGGCAGCGCAAAAATGAGGCTCGTGAGAGCAACGATCAAACCGATTATGTGTACAGAACGTAAGCGCATGGTGATGTCTCCGGTAACTCGCTGGCAAACGATGTTTGAGGTCGGGGATTTATAACTCTAGTCTAACATTCATTGCGGCGCTGCCTGAATTGAGATTTGACGAGTGGATGCTGAAAAGTAATCTACCCATCATGACTGAGCCTGACCCGTTTTCTCGAAAGGCGCTCATCGTCTGTACGCTATGCGTTATAATCACACGCGCACCAAAGGAAAATTATGATGACGAAAACTATTCTGGCGCTCGATCAAGGCACGACCTCATCCCGCGCTATTCTTTTTGACCATGATGGGCGCATCGTCGCCAGCGCCCAGCAAGAATTTCCGCAGATTTACCCGCAGCCGGGATGGGTCGAGCATGACCCGGAGCAAATCTGGTCGTCGCAGTTGGCCGTGGCACAGCAAGCGCTCTCCAAAGCGGGCGTTTCGGCGGCGGATGTTGGCGCGATTGGCATCACCAACCAGCGCGAAACGACCATCATCTGGGACAGAGCTACCGGCAAGCCAGTCTATAACGCGATTGTGTGGCAGTGCCGCCGCACGTCGGATATGTGCCGCGCACTGATCGAAGAAGGTTTCAACCTGACGATATTGGCGCAAACGGGTCTGGTGACGGATGCGTATTTCTCCGGCACGAAAGTCGCGTGGCTGCTGGATAACGTTCCCGGCGTGAGGCAGCGCGCCGAAAATGGCGAACTGGCTTTCGGCACGGTGGATAGCTACCTGATCTGGCGGCTGACAGGTGGGCGGCTGCACATCACCGATGTGAGCAACGCCAGCCGCACACTGCTGTTCAACATCCATAGGGGCGAATGGTCGGACGAAATTCTGTCGCGGCTGAACATCCCGCGTTCGCTGCTGCCAACGCTCATGCCCAGCAGCGCGATCTACGGCGAAACTGATGCGGACATCTTCGGCGGCGCGATAGCCTTAGCCGGAATCGCTGGCGATCAAGAAGCGGCGACGTTCGGGCAGGCATGTTACGAGGCGGGCATGGCCAAGAACACCTACGGCACGGGCTGTTTCATGCTGATGAATACGGGTTCGCAGGCCGTCGAGTCGAAGCATAATCTCTTGACAACGGTGGCGTGGAAACTTGAGAACCAGCCGATGCAGTACGCGCTCGAAGGCAGCGTGTTCATCGCGGGCGCGGCCATTCAATGGCTGCGCGACGAGATGAAAATGATCGACAGCGCGGCGGAAAGCGAAGGCATCGCGCAGAGCATCGCGGATACGGGCGGCGTGTATGTCGTTCCGGCGTTCGTTGGACTGGGTGCGCCCTATTGGGATCAATATGCGCGGGGGACGATTGTCGGGCTGACGCGGGGGAGTGGGCGGGCGCAGATTGTCCGCGCTACTCTGGAGAGCATCGCCTACCAGACCCGCGACGTTGTAGAAGCCATGAAGGCCGATTCGGGCATCGCGCTCAAGGCGCTGCGAGTCGATGGTGGCGCGGTTCGCAACGACTTTTTGATGCAGTTTCAGGCGGATATTCTCGGCGTACCCGTGCAGCGCCCAACCGTCACCGAGACGACGGCACTCGGCGCGGCGTACTTAGCAGGCTTGGCGACAGGCTACTGGTCATCGCAGGCGGAAATCGCGCAGCAGTGGGCCGTCGAGAAAACCTTCGAGCCGCGCATGGGCAGCAGCGAACGCGATGAACTCTACGCAGGCTGGCAGAAGGCCGTCGAACGCGCCAAAAATTGGGTATGAAGATTCGAGGGGCAAGGCGCGAGGTTCGAGTAAAGCGGAAAGGCAGTTTCGATGAGCAGCACCTACACAGCGATTCTCAAACATGATGGCGACTGGTGGATTGGCTGGGTTGAAGAAATACCGGGAACGAACTGTCAGGAAAGCGCCGCGAAGAATTGATCGAATCGCTCAAAATCGTGCTTCGAGAGGCATTGGAGTTCAATTCACAGTAGAAAGACGAATAATGCGTTACGCGGTAATCATCGAATCGGGCGAGACTAACTACTCGGCTTACGTGCCAGATTTACCCGGCTGCGTCGCAGTTGGCGATACGATTGACGAAACCCTGCGCGAAATTCAGGAAGCCATTCGCTTTCATATCGATGGCTTGCGCGAAGATGGCATCGAAGTCCCCGAACCAACCAGTATCGCGGAGTATGTAGAGGCGTAGATGAACCGACAAGAAATTCTCGACTCGATACGCAGCAAGCCGGACGTTTCGGTGCTGATCGTTGGCGGCGGCGTGAACGGCATCGGCACATACCGCGATCTGGCGCTGCAAGGTGTCGACGTGCTGCTGGTAGAGAAGAACGACTTCTGCTCCGGCGCGAGCGCGGCCTCATCGCATATGATTCACGGCGGCTTGCGCTACCTCGAGAACGGCGAGTTTCGCCTTGTGCGCGAAGCCCTCACCGAGCGCAATCTGCTGCTGCAAAACGCGCCGCATTACGTCCACCCGCTGCCGACGACGATACCGATATTTAACTGGGCGTCGGGCTTTCTCAACGCGCCGCTCAAGTTCTTTCGCCTACGCGACAAGCCGGGAAGTCGGGGCGCGGCTATCGTCAAGATCGGGCTGACGCTGTACGACCTGTTCACTCGCGGGCAGCAGACCTTACCGCGCCATCAGTTCAGCAGCCGCGAGAAAGCGCTGCAACTGCGCCCCAAACTGAACCCCGACATCGTGGCCACGGCCACTTATTACGACGCATGGATGCCTTACCCTGAGCGCATCTG
>JACMMD010000540.1 GCA_014379235.1 Anaerolineae bacterium | reverse complement strand
GCCCGATCAGCCGCTTCTTTTCGATGTCGCGGTCAAAGTTCTCGAACGTGATGTGCAGCAGTTGGCTGCGCGACTGTGCCGCCGCGTAATCGCAGAGTTCTTGCAAGTCCTCAACCAGCCTTGCCGTCGCCGCTTCGCGTTCCTCAACGGCAACATCACGCGGGCCGGTAATCATGGCCAGCGGCGAGTTGAATTCAATCGCTTCGTCGATCAACGCTTTCATGCGTGTGATGACGGCGGCGCGTTCGGCTGGATCAGCGCTGGCAATGTCCAGATTCTCCACGATGATCGGCAGAATCGGCAGGTAGACCACCTGAATCTGCGCGCTGGCCAGCAGAGCGCGGGCTTTAGCGCGGATTTCGGGATTCTTGATCGGCGCGATTTCGATTGCCCCGAAAACGGGATCGTCAACGATTGCTGGCAGCGTTTCGAGGATCGGCCCTTCACCAGCGCGGCATTCAAAAAACACCAGCGGATGAACGACACCGAAATCCATTTGCGTTGTCCAGTCCATATCAGGGCGCTCCTACGAGCTGCGCTTCATAGACCATGCTGCTGCCGCTCAAAATCTCGTCAACCGTCACCGGACGCCCGACGAGTTCCGACTCCAAGAAGCCAAACACCGCCGCTAGTGAGCGCAAGCCCATCTCGCCCGTGACTTCGGGTTCGCGGTTCTGTTCGATGGCGGCCACGAAATCCGCCTGTTCAATGCCCAGCAAGTTGGCGTCGATGTCGGCCCACGCCAGCGAATAAGTCGCCAAACGTTCTGCGCCGAACAAGGCGGCGGTCACTTCATCGAGCGCAAAGTCGGGTACGAGCGCCAGCAAATCTTCGACGGGTGTATCTTTTCCGTCGCGGCGCTGGTTGAGCTTGAGCGGCTTGCCCGAACGATCTTCGGGGATGACCAGTGAGCCACCCGTCCCATAGATGGCGCGATGAAAATAACCGTCGCCGCGTCCGGCCATGCTCAACATCCAGTTGGCAATCGCGCCGTTCTGGAAACGCGCCACGCCCACCGACAAATCTTCGGCATCGGCGGGATGCAGATTGCCCTCTTTATCGACGCGCTGCTCATCTACAACAGCGTTCATAGCGAACACATCGCCGAGCAGTCCCATGTAGTATTCGAGGATGTCAGTGTAGTGGACACCCATATCAACCACGATGCCGCCGCGATCTTTGCGATGCCGCCACGGGGTGATGATGACGAACTCACCCGCGCCGGATGACTCCTGCGTCATCATGAACGGCTTGCCGATTGCGCCACTGTCCAGCAGCGCTTTGCCAAGACGGTTGATGGGGTCACGGCGATAATTTTCGGCCACTGCCAGCTTGCGATTAGCCGCTCTCGCCGCTTCCACCAAGCGCCGTCCTTCGGCAACAGTCAGCGTAACGGGCTTTTCAGCCAGAACATGGATGCCAGCAGTCAGCGCTTCGATGCCGATGTCGGTATGCGTCTCCGGTGTCGTCGTGATGATGATCGCGTCCGGTTTGGCTTGGCGCAGCATCGTGCTAAAGTCGTGATATTCGTCAGGGCGGTGTCCCATCAATTCTTCCGCGAGGCCGGCCAGCTTGGCGGCGCTTTCAGGGAACACATCGCACACGGCGGCGAGATCAAAGTTCATGTGCCCCGCCGCATGAAGTTTCTTCATGCCGAGAACATGGCGGCGGCCCATGCCGCCGCAGCCTACTAAAGCGACGGAAAGCGTCATCGCGCCACCCCTTCAGCGAGGTTCAACGAGTAGCCCAATTTACGAATGTAATCGGCGTTGAACTGCGCGCTATGGGCCGGCGAAATATCGCTGCGGCTGTTCTCGATGACGATCCAACCACTAGACTGCTGCTCGTCCAACCATGCCAGAATCGTTGGAAAGTCGATGCCTACGCTGCCTTCGCCAAGTTCGACAAACTTACCCTTTGCCCAGTCCTTCATATGAACGTAGCTGGTGCGCGCCTTGTACTTGGCAAGCTGCGTCACAGGGTCTTCGTCAACCAGCGCGATATGCGACACATCGAGGCATAGCTGCGTCTTTTGCGTCTTCGCCAGCAGAATGTCGATTTCTTCTTCGGTTTCAATCGTGCAAGCGGTGTGCGGGTGATAGCCAATTTCGATACCCAATCCCGCGCCATGCTCCGCCAGTTCTTCACAGGCCGCCGCGAGGTTGCTGTATTCGGCCTCGTTCGGTGGGCGCATACGCAAACGTCCGCCGCCAACCAGCCCGTACTGCTCGGTGTCGAACAGCGCCGCATATTCCATGCGCCGCTTGTGGATGTTGAGCGACTCGGCGCTGACCGGAACTTCCAACCCGCCGAAGAACGTCGCCACTTTTAGCCCGCCAAGCAGTTGGCGCAGGTTATCCGGTGTTCCCATCCAGTCGAGCGAGTGATCGAACAGTTCTACGGCTTCCCAACCCGCATCGCGGATTTCGCCGAACATCGCGGCGAGATCGCATTTCGTTCCCCAATTGATCGTGCTGTACGCAAAACGCAGCGCCATTTACTCGTCCTCTTTTAGCTCAGTACCATGCACCGTGTCAGGGTCGGTGATAATCATCGAGATATAGGTCAGCGGCTCGTAACCGCTGTTGCTGATTTCGTGGCGGGTAGACCCCGGAATATGCACAAATTGATTCGCCGCCAGTGGGCCGGAGAAGGTATGCAGCCGAACCTGCGCCGTCCCTGAAACGATGTAAACGACACGATCTCGCTGGTCAACGGCGTGTTCGCCTTCGCTTTCGCCCGGTTGCAGCGTGACCTTCTCGACTTTGAAATGTTCGTTCGAGGGCAGCGTATCGCTGCTGAACACGTTGGCATAGGGCGCATCGCCCTCGTGCATATCCGGCGTGAAATCCGATGTTTTCAGGCGGCGAAACTTATGATTCGGCCCGACGACGACGAAGAAGCACGCAGTCTCATCACCCGTGAACCAGTAGTTATGATACTTGTTCGGCGGCATGATGATAAAGTCGCCAGCTTTATAAACGCGCTTGCTGCCGCCTACCTCTATTTCAAGCTGACCCTGCGCCATATAACCGATTTCCGTCGCGTCTTCGTGACAGTGCGGCGTCGGGCCCAGCCAGTCGTTATTGAACCAATTGACATCTGGAGTCCATATCAGCGCCAATCCGCGACAGCGTTCGGCCAGCATTTTGGGCTGCTGACTCCAGACTTGATGATCGATCTTCCCGGACATAGATGTGTTAACCCTTTAAGCCGCTGGTAATAAAGCCTTGCACGATGTAGCGCTGTGCAAGCAGAAACATGAGTATCATCGGCAGCACCATCAGCGTCGAAATCGCCATGATGTAATCATTGCGCGGTATCTGGGCGAAGTAGCCGCGAAAAGAGTTCAACCCCAACGCCAGCGTGAAATTATCCGGCGTCGACAGGTAGATGAACGGCCCCAGAAAGTCGTTCCAGATCGTCAGCACCGTCAGCAGCGCGACGGAAATCAGCGCAGGACGGGCCAGCGGCATGTAAATCTTCCACCAGATCGTCAAATGTCCCGCTCCGTCAATGATCGCGGCCTCGTCGAGGTCACGCGGGATTTGCATAAAAAACTGCCGCATCAGGAAAATGTTCAACGCGCCGCCGCCAAACCACGCCGGAACGATAAGCGGCGCGAACGTATTCAGCCAACCGAGCTTATGAAACAGGATGTATAGGGGTATCAGCGTGACCTGATTGGGCAGCATGATCGACGCCAGCGTCAGCATAAACCACAGATTGCGGCCCGGAAAATTGAGCCGTGCGAAGCCGTAAGCACACAGCGACGATGTAAGCACCACGCCCGGCAGGGTCGCCACAACGATGAACACCGTGTTGAATGTCCAGCGCGGGAAATTTGTGGTTTGAAAACCCCACGCTTCAGCATAATTGGTGGTGACGATCTGGTTCGGCAAAAACGTCGGTGGATACGTGTTGATCTCAGTAAAAGACTTGAGCGACGTACTCACCATGACGATGAGCGGCAGCGTGAAAATGAACGCGCCCACAATCAGCAGGGTATAAATCAGCCCTTTGCTGAAAAATTCTTTGCGTCTGCGAACCGCGTGAAGCTGCGCCGATTCTGGCACACCTGTCGAATAAGTAACGCTGGCCATTAACGCGCCTCGCCTTCATAATAGACCCACAGCGGTGAACTGCGAAAAATGAGCATGGTCATCACGATGATGATGGCGAATAAAATCCACGCCATCGAAGCCGCATATCCCATTTCTAGCCACCGGAAGGCTTTTTCATACAGGTTGTAGTTATAGAAATAAGTTGAGCGTACCGGCCCGCCTTCGGTCATGATGAATGCCGGCACGAAAAACTGGAACGAGCCGATAATGCCTGTGACGACGTTGAAGAAAATCGTTGGTGAGAGCATCGGGATAGTTACATACCAGAAGCGCTGGAAAGGATTTGCCCCGTCGATTTTTGCCGCGTCCACCAGTTCTTCGGGGATTTGCTGCAAGCCGGCCACATAAATGATGGTGGTGACCGCACCCGCCCATACCGCCATAATCACCAGTGCGAACAGCGCCGATTCGGGTGAGCCTAGCCAGTTGATCTGGGGTAGTCCAACGCTGGTGAGTAAACCATCAATCGGGCCGTAGTCTTTGTTATACAGGTACTTCCACAACACCGCCGAAGCAACCGCTGGAACGATGATCGGCAGATAGAACAGCGTGCGAAAGATCGTCAGCCCGCGCACTTTTTGCGTTAACAAAGTGGCGATGGCGAGTCCCACAATCTGCGAACCGATCACGTACATAATGCCAAAGCGGAACGTGACACTGAGCGATTGAATAAAGACTCGATCCTTAGTGAGCAGTTCGATGTAATTCTGAAAGCCGACGAATTCCGGCACATTGATGATCTTGTAATTGGTCAGGCTGTAGTAAGCCGACGCAAGCATCGGCCCAAATGTCCAGATTATCAGCCCTAGCACAACGGGAAGAATGAACAAATAGCCGCGCACTGTATCTTGCCAGAAAGTCGGGCTGCGTTTACTTTTTGGGCGCTTCATCGCCGGATTGGCGGCCATTCTTGCCTCCTAACAACTGTCCCATTTTCATTCAAGATGATAGGGTCGCGCTCAGATTTACAAGGGGTCAGGTTGGCTCATCGCAGAAGGTTCTACGATAAGCCAACCTGATGACTTCAAGAGGACTTAGCCGTCAAGGCAGCCTTGAATATTGTCGTTAGCGATGGTGAAGGCTTCTTCAACTGACGAGCCGCCGATAATCACGGCGTCAAAAGCGTCGTTGATCTCTTGATTGATGCGGCCCGCATACAGACTGCCGCAGTCGCCGGGGAAGTATGGCGGGGTGATACCATTAGCGCCATTGGCGATGAAAGCGTCGATATTATCCGGCGGGCCTTCAAGAGCGACGATTTCGGGATTTTCACGCAGGGAGCGCAGCAGCGGCATACCGGAGTATTGCAGGGTGATCTCGGTTTGCATTTCTGGTGAAAGCAGACCCTTGATGAAATCCCATGCTAGCTGCGGATCTTGCGCGTCAGCGGTGATGGTGAAGCCGTAAGTGCCCATTCCCGTGAACTTGCCTTCGGGCAGCGTCGGGATCTGCTCGACGTCCCACTCGAACGGCTGCGGGTCTAGGGCGCGAACTGCCTGCATAATCGCCGGAATGTGCAAATAGATCGCGCATTGACCAACGAGGAAGCAGTTGCCACCCGCGTCAAAGTCGAACGGCTGACCGATGTCACTCACCGTCCACATATCAGTATAGGCTTGCAGACCTGCAAGGGTTTCCGGTGAACTGAGCATGACCGTCGTGCCATCATCACTGATGATTTGACCGCCGTAGCCGACGATCCACGGCACATACTGCGCCCACCATTTGGCCTGATCGCCAATGCCTGTACCGTTGGCGGTGATGCAGTAATTGCCGAGGTTCTCGCGGATCATCACACACGAGTCGATGACATCCTGCCATGTCGATTCAGCCGTTGGCAGTGGCGCACCGGCTTCTTCAAACATGGTCTTGTTGTAGTACATCGTCACCACGTCGTAGGAAGACGGGATCATGTACAGTCCTTCGCCTTCGACTTCGCTCAACGCCAGCATGTTCTCATACACATCGCTGAGTTCGAAATCGGGGTCGGCTTCGGCATAGGGCTGCATGTCAATCGAAATGCCAGCCTGCGCGAACGGCACGACGAACAGGTCAGCGATGAACGTGACATCCGGCAGCGTACCCGCCGCAGCTTGAGCGGTCAGCGGAATGCTGATGTCGCCGTTAGGAAGATACTCGACCTGAACTTCGATGTCAGGGTGCAGTTCGTTGAACTGCTCAACCAACAATGTGTTCACATTGTCGATGAACGAGCCTTGCAGCGTGGCAAAGCGGAAAACGGTTTGTTGTTCCTGAGCAGTGGTGACACTAAAACCCATCACGATAATGATGAGCAGCGACAACATGGACAGTTTGCGAATAAGCATTGTTCTTCTCTCCATGACATATGCAATTGCGAAAGGTGTTTTTTAATCTTTTTCAGTGTCGTTTGGCGAACTCACCTCCTCATTGATCTCCATAGCGTACTTTGGGGCCGGGTGTGTTAAAGCGCTGTTGATTGGCTGGGAAATGGCAAACGTCCAGCTAGGCGCTGTTTCAGCGAATGTGATAGGTGGCTGCGGTTAAATAAAGGGGCTGCATGAACATCTTTCCAAAAATCAATTTCATCAGTAGAATTCAAACTATAATATTCGAAATTATAAATTCGAATTTCGAATCTGTCAAACAGATGGTAAACGAGAGACAACGTTCATGATTTCGAAATCATTCAGCCCTATCGAAGACAATCGGCGCACATTGGCGGCGCAAGTTCAAGATCGCATTCGTGATGCCATCCTCAAACAAACGCTCAAACCGGGAGCGCGCATCGACCAGAACAAGCTGGCTGAACAGCTCAAGGTCAGCATGGCCCCCTTGCGCGAAGCCTTGAAAGACCTTGAGGCTGAAGGGCTGGTAACGATCTACCCGCGACGCGGCGCATTCGTGACCGAAATGTCAGGCGATGATCTGGATAAGCTGTATTTCGCACGGGCCATGATTGAAGGCGAAACCATCTATCATGCTGTACCGCTGCTCACAGAAGATGTGCTTAAGCGTTTAGGAAAATACGTCGCGGGGATGCGACAGGCGACTGTCGAAGAAGACCTCAGCACCTACATCGGGCTGAATCGCCAGTTCCATCTCGATATTTACAATCCGCTGGATAACCCGCACATTTTGCAGGTTATCCAGAACTTGTGGAAACGCAGCGAACTCTATCGCTATCATCTGATGGCAGCGACCCATGATACCGAGCGCGTTCACCGCGAACATGAAGCCATCCTCGAAGCCTGTTATCAGCGCGACAAAGCTGCGGCGCGTGAACTGGCCATCCTGCATATTCGCCACACGCAAGAGGAGCTTCACGTTTATCTGCAAGCAGCCAATGAAAGGCAAACGACAACGCTTGATTGAGCTATCAGCCAGTCAGCCATCAGCTAGTCAGCAAAGGCTGATTGCTGACAAGCTGAAATGCTGAAAGCTACCAGTTGGTATACGAACCATCGCGCCGCACCAGATGAGGCGCTTCCCAGAACTTGAATGAGTGGCTCTGCGCTAATTCCTCGTTCACGTCGATACCCAGTCCCGGCGCGTCCCCTACCGGAAAGCGCGCCCCATCCATATCCAACTTAATCTGCATCGGGAACAGTTCATCATCGTAGAAGTTCAGCGCTTCAGTCGGTGACGTGCGAACTTCCATCCACGCAAAATTCGTCACGGCGGCTGCCAGATGGATCGTTGCAGCCGTACATATCGAGCCAAGCGGGTTATGCGGCATCAGGTCGATGTAGTGGGCTTCAGCTATCGCCGCAACTTTCATCGACTCCGTTAAGCCGCCAACGTTGCACACGTCGATGCGCGCAAAATTGGTGATGCCGCGCTCAAGATACGGCATGAAAGCCCACTTGCTGGCGAACTCTTCGCCAATAGCAAACGGTATATCGACCATCGAACGCAGTGCTTCATAAGCTTCGGGCGTTTCGTCGCGGATGGGTTCTTCAAGAAAGTCGAGCGTCCCGGCTGGCATTCGCTGGCAGAACGATGCGGCCTCTGCCACGCTCAAACGATGGTGATAGTCGATGCCAAGCACCGCTTCCAACCCCACCGCTTCTCGAACGCCCGTCAGCCACGCCGCAGCAGTAGCAATCGACTCTCGCGGCTCGAAGATGTGTGCTTCGCTTTCGCCTTCGCGCTCAAGATGTGGAATACCGACACGGATAACGTTCCAACCCGAACTCAGCAGCAGCCGCACATTGTCAATAAGCTGCTGCTGTGAATAGGCTTCGGTGTGTCCGAAGCACGGGACGAAATCACGCTGTTTTCCGCCGAGCAGTTGATAGACAGGTACACCGAGAAACTTCGCGTTCAGATCGTGCAACGCAATGTCGATTGCGGAGATAGCGGCGGTTAAGACGCGCCCGCCCTCGAAATACTGACCGCGATACATCTCCTGCCACAGCGCGCCGATTCGTCGCGGGTCGCGTCCGATCAAGAAGTTTCGATAGTGCTGGATCGCGCCGATGACGGCCATTTCGCGCCCCGACAGCCCCGATTCGCCCCAACCATAAACGCCTTCATCGGTTTCCACTTTGACCAACAGTTGGTTTCGGCTGCCGACCCATACAGGATAAGGTTTAATATCGGTGATTTTCATGATGTTTATTCCGTTCCGGCGAACGATGTCGTTTCGCCAAGTCCTTCGCTGCCGAGTCCCATATAACCGCCATCCACCGCCAACTCGGTTCCGGTGATGAAACTGGCATCACTGCTGCACAGGAATAAAATAGCGCGGGCAACTTCGGACGGCTCTCCGATGCGGCGCAGCATGTGGAAACGTCCCCAGATCGGCTCCCACTTGGCGCGATCATCTGCTGCGGCTTTAGCCACTTCCGGTGTCCAAATCCAACCGGGGCTGACTGAATTGACGCGGATGCCTGCGGGCGCGAGATCGAGCGCTTGACACTTGGTCATGCTGACAATCGCGCCTTTGGTGGCGTTATACGTCCAGCGATTGGGCTGCGCGATGTGTGCCGAGATGCTGGCGATATTGACGACTGCGCCGCCGCCCGCGTCTTTCATCGGCTGGTAACAGGCCTGCACCATGTTCGCGCCGCCGCGAATGTTGACTCCGAGACTGCGATCCCATTCACGCGGGGTCACGTCCAAGCCTTTGGCCGTGAAACTGACCGCGCTGTTGACCAGATAATTCACTTTGCCGTACTTTGCGACCACATCCGCAACTGCCTTT
>JACMMD010000539.1 GCA_014379235.1 Anaerolineae bacterium | reverse complement strand
TCGCGCAGCCGTTCGGTGAATGACATTTTCCGCGAGAACCTGCCCATTTCCTTCCAGTTAGGTGTCGCGGCATTGGCGGTAGCGATGGCAGTGGGCATTCCGTTGGGCACGATGTCGGCGTTGAAGCGTAACACCGTCTATGATTACGTCGGCATGGGTGTCGCGGTCATGGGTGTGTCTGTGCCAGTGATTATCACCGCGCCCGTGTTGCAGTACATATTCGGGGTACAACTGCGCTGGGTTCCTGTCACGGGATGGGGCACTGTGCAGCAGATGATTATCCCGGCGCTGGCGCTCGGTTTTGTCAACTCGGCGCTGCTGGCCCGATTGACCCGCGCCAGTTTGCTGCAAGTTTTGAATGAAGACTACATTCGCACGGCCCGTGCGAAGGGTTTGTCCGAGCGTATGGTCATCATCGTTCATGCGGTCAAGAACGGCATGATCCCGGTGGTGACGGTACTGGGTCCGTTGTTTGCGATTTTAGTCACGGGGACGTTTGTGGTCGAAACCATCTTCGGCATACCGGGGCTAGGGCGCTTCTTCGTAACGAGTATCACCGGGCGCGATTATCCGGTGATTATGGGCACGATTTTACTGTTCGCTACTTTCTTAGTGGTGGCGAACTTGATCGTCGATATTCTGTACGCATGGCTCGACCCACGTATTCGGTTCGACTAAACAATAGGCTCAATCAGTAAGGGAACTCTTATGGCCGTTATAGAGCAGCAGAATCCGATTGGGCGTGTTGCTACAATTAAGGAAAGACCAAAGGGCGAAAGCCTATGGGTCGATGCGTGGCGGCGATTAAAGCGTAACCGGGCCGCGGTGATGGGCGGCGGGATCATCATCGTTGCGATCTTGATGGCGATTTTCGCGCCTGTGCTTGCCCCGAAAGATTATGCCCAGCAGATATTGACAAACAATAACGCCGCGCCAGCATGGGTATCGCAGGTGTTCCCGAACATGATTCCACGCGGCGAAACGGGCGGTTATGTGACGACTGTGCCATTCGCAGATTATCCGCTTGGCGCGGATAATCTGGGGCGCGACCTGTGGAGTCGTATCATCTACGGTTCGAGAGTGTCGCTGTCGGTGGCGTTTGTCGGGCCGTTAGTGAGCATCATCGTCGGCTTAGTCGTCGGCATGATATCGGGCTATGCAGGCGGCAAGATCGACAATTTGCTGATGCGCCTCGTAGACTTGATGTATGCTTTCCCGACGTTCTTGCTGATTATTTTGATGATGGCGTTCTTCCGAACCAGTTTCGGCAATGTCGAACCGGGAACGCTGGCCTATACGCTCGGTCAAATCGACAATGCGTGGGGCGGAATGCTGTTTATCTTCATCGGCATCGGCTTGACATCGTGGATGCAGATGGCGCGGCTCGTTCGCGGGCAGGTGCTGTCGGTGCGGCAGAAGGAATATGTCGAGGCGGCTAAGTCTATCGGCACGACCACGCCGAATGTCATGTGGCGGCATATTCTGCCGAACATCCTTGGTCCCCTGATCGTCGCGGAAACGCTGACTATTCCGACGTATATTTCCTACGAAGCGTTCTTGAGCTTCATCGGACTCGGTGTGAACCCGCCGACTCCAAGCTGGGGCAGTATGATCGCGGAAGGCTCACGCTCGATCAGCAGCTATCCCAGTCAGGCGATTTTTCCGGCAATTGCGCTGTTTCTGGTGATGTTCGCTTTCAACTTCTTGGGCGATGGACTGCGTGACGCGCTTGACCCCCGTATGCGCGGCGCGGACTAGAGTTTGTTCAACAAATAGACACTAAGGGAAGGGGCTTAATTTAAGCCTCTTGTTTTGTCGAGAGAAATTATGAGTAAAGCGCGCCGTTTCTCATCGAAAGTATTCACGGTGCTTATGGTCATTTATGGCCTGAGCATCGTTTTGATTTTGGCCCTGCGGCTGACGGTCAACAACGATTTGCCGCCGCTTGGTATCGCCATCGGTTTGCTGCATGTGCTGGTGATTCCATCGCTGGTGCTGCTGCCACTATCTTTGCTGCTGCGACGCTGGCGGCTGGCGCTGCTGCTTGTGCCTGCCCTGCTGACATTATTGCTGTCGTATGGACAGTTGTTCATCGGGGGCGCAGCCAGCGTTGCCGACGATGTTCCGCGTCTACGTGTGCTGACATTTAATATCCACAACGAGGTTGAAGACCTCGACTGGTTGGTGGACATCATCCGTGCCTCGGATGCCGACGTGATAGCGATGCAAGAGTTGAGCTTGCAAGCCTCAGAGCGGTTAGCCAATGATCTATCAGGGGAATACCCGCATCAAGCGCTGCACGCTGGATTAGACATACCACGCTTTGCGGGTAATGGGGTCATCAGCCGCTTTCCCATACTCGAAGACGAATACTGGCGTAATGTAGACCTCACGATATACACGCTCGGTCATCAGCGTGTCGCGCTTGATGTCAATGGCACGATGGTGACGTTGTTCAACTCGCAT
>JACMMD010000538.1 GCA_014379235.1 Anaerolineae bacterium | reverse complement strand
CGGCACGCTGGACGTTGGGACGAAGCGGATCGTTAGCGGGGCGCAAAGTGGTTATCACGGCGGGCGGCACACGCGAAGCGCTCGACCCTGTGCGCTACATCACCAATCGTTCCAGCGGCAAGCAGGGCTATGCGCTGGCGCAGGCCGCGCTCGATGCAGGCGCGAACGTAACGCTCATCAGCGCTGCATCAGGGCTGACTGCGCCCTATGGCGTAACGCTTGTGCCAGTCGATTCGGCGCGGACGATGCAGGCGGCGGTTCTGGAACATGTCGCGGATACGGGCATGGGCGCTGACGTTCTGATTATGGCGGCGGCGGTGGCTGACTTTCGCCCGCAAACGCAGGCCGACCAGAAGATCAAAAAGTCCGACGACCCCAACGCGTCGATCACGCTAGAACTGGCGCGTAACCCGGACATTTTGCTGTCAGTCAAAGAGCAGCGGGCCGCGACGGGCTACCCGCGTATCACTGTCGGTTTCGCCGCCGAAAGCGAAAACCTGCTGGCCAACGCGCAGTCCAAATTAGAGCGCAAAGGGTTGGATTTGCTTGTGGCCAACGACATCAGCGCAGCGGATGCAGGCTTCGAGGTCGATACCAACCGCGTCGTGATTTTAGATACCAATGGGAATAACGAAGGCCTCGACCTCGCCAGCAAAGCAGCTATCAGCGAACACATCATCCGGCGAGTGGCGGGGCTGCTCGATGGACACAAACCGTAAGCCTAATAAGGAGCGATTACCATGAAAAGATCAGTGCTGCTGCTGTGTTTGCTGACTTTGTTCAGCCTGAGTGGATACGTCATCACGCAGGCGCAGGACGATGAGACAAGCCTTGATGTCATCGAATACACGTTGGCTAACGGACTGGAAGTCATTCTCGTAGAAGATCATTCCGCGCCAACAGTAGCCGTCGACATCTGGTATCGCGTCGGCGGGGCAAACGACCCCGCTGGACGCAGCGGCTTTGCCCACCTGTTTGAGCATATGATGTTTCAGGGGTCGGCGCACATCGGCAAAGGCGAGTTGGACAGCCTTATCGAAGCCGTCGGCGGCAACATCCCCAACGCCTATACCGACGCCGAGCAAACCGCCTATTTCCAGATCGTGCCCTCGCAGCAGCTACCGTTGGCGCTGTGGGTCGAAGCGGATCGCATGGCCTCGCTGGCGGTGAACCAGACGAACTTCGACAATCAGCGCGCAGTGGTCATCGAAGAGTATCAACTGCGTGTGGGCAACGCCCCATATGGCGAAGCGTTCGAAGAGATTTTCACCGCGCCTCTGGATTACGCGCCTTATCGCCAGCGCGTGATCGGCTCGATTGAAGACCTGAACGCCGCTACGCTCGATGATGTGCGCGAGTTTCACGCGACCTACTACGTGCCGAATAACGCGACGCTGGTGGTGGCCGGCGACTTTGACGCAGAGCAAACGCGCACCCTCATCGACGAGTATTTCGGGGATATTCCCGCGCAGGCCGAACCGCCTGAACTGCCAGCTTATGAACCGACTGAGCGCGGCGGAGCGGAGCGCGTGACGCTCGAAGACCCGTTGATCGCAGACCCCGCGCTGTTGATCGGCTACGCTGGCCCACCTCGTGCTGATGACGACTATCCGGCGCTGGAACTGGCCACGCGCATTCTAGGCGCGGGTAATTCCAGCCGGATGGCGCAGGCATTTCTCGATACGGGTTTGGCGGCAGATGCGAGTATTCTCGCCGATGGAAACACCGGCCCCAGTATCGTCATCGGCTACGTTTTCCCGAATTCGGGCGTAGCGCTGGAAGAAGTCGAGCAGGTGTATAACGGCGAGATCGAGCGGATCATGACCGAAGGTGTTGATGCCGACGAGCTAGAGAAGGCCATCAATCAGATTAGCAGCGAGCGTTTGGTCGGGTTGGAGACCGCAGCCGATTTGGCCGAAGCCGTCCAGGATGCCAATCACTTTTTTGACGATCCGCAGGCGGTATTCGGTGAACTTGAAGAATTCCGCGCTGTCACGTCGGAAGATATTCAGCGCGTGGTTGGTGAGTACCTCGCGCCGGAAGACCAGTACATCATGACTGTCGTTCCCGGCGAACCTACAACAGCGGATGACCCCGAACCTGTGGTTGGCGGCACGGGCAGCCCCGAAGACGATGAGGTAGAGCCGACGTTTACCATCGAGCAAGAGACGCCGCCTGATGCGCTGCCGATCAACGAGTTCGTGCTGCCGCAAATTACTGAAGCGACGCTGGATAACGGGTTGGATGTGATTGTAGTTGAACGGGCGGAATTGCCGATCATCTCGCTCGATCTGTTCCTGCTGGGCGGGCGCAGCGCCGAGTCAGCCGAACAAGCGGGTGTTTCAGCACTGGCCGCGAACCTGCTGACTCGCGGCACGGAAACGCGCTCGGCTCAAGACATCGCCAGCGCCATCGAGCAGGTGGGAGGCATAATCGGCGCAGAAGCCAGAGAGGATGGCTTATCAATGGGCGTGTTCGCGCTGAAAGAAGATCAGGACTTGGCGTTCGATCTGTTGGGCGACATCGCGCTGCACTCGACGTTTCCCGAAGGCGAACTCGATATTCAGCGCGACATCATGCTGACCGACCTCGCTTACAGTTTAACCGTGCCGGATGAGATCGCCACGCGCACCTTTCTCGATCTCGTGTTTGGCGATAATCCCTACGGCGGCGTACCCACTGAGGACTCGCTGGCGGCGTTGGAACGTGAGGATATAGTCGATTACTACAATCAGCACTTGAACCCTGAGCGCGCCTTCCTCATCATTGCCGGAGATGTCACCGTCGATGAAGCGCTGGCCATGGCCGAAGCTACCTTTGGCGATTGGGAAGCGCCGGGTGATGCCGCAGAAATCGCCGTGCCAGCGACACCCGTTTCTGCCGAACCCGCGATCTATCTGGTGGATCGCCCCGGCAGCACACAGGCGACGTTCCTACTCGGTGAGTTGGGGATTAGCGGAGACAGCCCTGACCGCTACGAAATTCAGGTGATGAACCAGATTTTGGGCGGCAGCTTCGGGTCGCGCTTGGTACGGCAGTTACGCGAGGAACTCGGTTATACCTATAGCATTAGCTCAGGTTTTAACACGCCTGCCGAACAGGGTTACTTTCGTGTGCGCGCATCCGTCCGCAACGATGTGGCCGGCCCCGCGCTGCAAGCCATCCTTGACGAGATCGAGGCCATCCGCAGCGAACCTGTTTCGACGGATGAGTTAGCCGACGTGCAAGCCAACATCGTCGGGCGCTTCGCTCTGCGGCTGGAAACCTATCAGGATTTCGTGGACGAGATCGCAGCGCTCAAGTTGGCCGGTCTGCCGAT
>JACMMD010000537.1 GCA_014379235.1 Anaerolineae bacterium | reverse complement strand
CGTAAGTATAGAATGCGGCTGTCGTGTCTTGGGGTACTATAATGGTATTCAATCTTTCGCGCTGACGAAGTCTTGCTACCTTCCCGAACAGCCATCGCTATTGTGAGCTAACCCATGAGCATTCGCCTATTTACTATTGGCTTCACCGAGAAAACCGCCGAGCAATTCTTTGGTCTGCTGCGAGAGGCCGGCGTTCAAGTGCTGGTCGATACACGCTTGAAACCCGATACGCAGTTGAGCGGCTTTGCCAAGCGCCGCGACCTGCCCTATCTCCTGCGAAATCTCATCAATTGCGATTACATCTATATGGGGCAAATGTCTCCGACTGCGGCGCTGCTTGACCAATATCGTAAAGATCATTTATGGGACAGCTACGAAATCGGCTTCAACCAACTGCTGCGAGAACGTGACTTGATTAGTCATCTTGAGCGTGACTGGTGGACGGCACATAGGACCTGTCTGCTATGCAGCGAACACAAACCGGACGAGTGTCACCGCCGGTTAGTGGCGGAGTACATAGCGCAGCATTGGCCCGAAACGGAGATTCATCACTTGATGTAGTGCTAACTGCTAAAATGAATACATCATCTCTCAAACAAGGCCTATGGTATGACCACACCCACGCCTGATACCCCACCCGCGCTGCTGGCTGACCGCTTCAAGACGCTGCGTTATGACGAGGATGAGCGCGCCGTCATCGTGCTAGACCGCCGCAAATACCCGTTTACGACGGAGTTCGTCACGCTGCGAACTGTTGAAGAAGTGGCGCAAGCGATTGAAAATATGACGGTACAGGGCGGCCCGCCGTTGGCTTACGTGGCCGGCTTGGGGCTGGCGATGGCGGCCCGCGACCTCGACGCCGCACCAGCGCGTATCGGTGTGTATCTCGAACGTATCGCACGGCGATTATTAGCCACGCGCCCCACCGCCGACGATTTGAATCACTTGATTCCGGCGGCGCTCCAAGTGGCGCAGGACGCGATCCGCGAAGGGCTAGACCCGTTCCGCCCGATGCTGGATTTCGTCAACAGCGAGATTCAACGCGGCAACGAGGTCAGCCGATTATGCGGCATTCATGCGGCGCGCTTGGTCAATGATGGCGATCAGGTTTTGACGCACTGTATCGCGGGGGCGGCGCTGTGCTGGATGCTGTGGACGGCTAAAAATCAGGGTAAGAAGGTTCACGTCATCGGTTGCGAGACACGCCCGTATTTTCAAGGCGCTCGATTAACGGCGGCCAGCGTTCAGGAGATGGGCATCGACTTCACGCTCATCACCGATGGCATGTCGGCGCACTTGATGAGCATCGGGCGCATCGACAAATTTATCTGTGCGGCAGACCGCATCACGCTTGACGGACATATCACCAACAAAGTCGGCACATTGACTCACGCCATCGCCGCGCATCACTTCGGCAAGCCGTTCTATGTACTCGGCTACGATGGCCCTGACCCGCATACCGAAACGGGCGCGGATATTCCGATTGAGGAGCGTGACCCTTCAGAGATTTTCCATGCGCGAGGGGAAACGGGGACAGTGCGGACGGCGATTAACGGGATCGAGGGTTATTATCCCGCGTTCGACATCACGCCGCCGCATTTGATCGGCGCGATTTGCACCGATAGAGGCATCTTCGCACCCAACGCCATCCGTGATTATTTCACGACTCAATCGAGCTTGTCGTAGGGGCGGCAAACTTCGTTTGCATCGAGCAGCCCCTACAAACACCTATCTTCGCAACAAAAAGGGCGTTCAGTTGAACGCCCCTACAGCCAAATTTTG
>JACMMD010000536.1 GCA_014379235.1 Anaerolineae bacterium | reverse complement strand
GGTACGGCCTGCCCGTCATATCGCGCCCTTCAACAAGGACGCGCCCGCCGTGTGTTTTCGCCAGCCCGACGCAAGCGCGCATGACCAGTTCTTGCCCGCTTCCGTCCAATCCTGCTAGTCCGATAATCTGTCCAGCGTAAACTCGCATCGACAGGTTATCAATGTGCAGGCGCTTTTCACGCAGCGAAACCCGCTCTAAAACCACGATTTCGCGGTCACTGGTGCGCTTCTCTTTGATCGCCTGCTGTTCCTTCGTTTGTACAGTGAGTTCCTCACCAAACATCATGGCGACAAGCTGTTTGGTGGTCGCGGGCATCTGGCGTTCACCGACGACCTTGCCAGCGCGCAGCACTACAACCTCGTTACATAATGCCACCACATCTTCCAGCTTGTGCGAGACAATCAATACCGTCATGCCGTCGTGCTGCGAAATCTCGTGCAGCGCTTCAAATAAGAGTTCTTTCTGCTCCGACGAAATGCCCGTCGTCGGCTCATCGAGAATCAGTGTGCGAACGCCGAGCGTCAACAAGCGCCCGATTTCAAGCTGCTGGCGTTGGGCGATGGTCAACTGCGACACAGGCGTTTCAGCGTCGAGGTCGAAGCCAAAGCGGCGGTTGATGATGTTCAACTGCGTCCGCGCTTTTTTGCGGTTCATGCCCAGTCCGCTGCCATGTCCATAGATGAAGTTCTCCAAGACAGTGAAGGCCGGAACATCGAGCGGGTCTTGCTGCAACATACCGATGCCGAACTGAATGGCCGACTGCGGCCCGACGTAATGAACGGAGCGCCCGCCCACTAAGATTTCGCCGCTGTCTGCTGGCTGAAAGCCCGACAGAATCTTCATCAATGTCGATTTGCCCGCGCCGTTTTCGCCAAGCACACCGATGATGCGCCCGCCTTTGAACGTCAGATTAATGTCGTTGTTGGCGTGGATGGGGCCAAACCGCTTGTGGATATGTCGTAATTCGATGTCCATGACTACCGTTCGAATATGCCGTACTTTAGGAGCGTATCACGCAATAGGACTGTCAATGTTAAGATTATCCAACATAAAGGGGATGCTGCAAATTGTAATATGCACCAAAAAAGTAGAGGCGTTATGCTCAACGCCTCTACTAAATCGACCAATGAAGCACGTTACTCGCTTGCGCCTGCCATGCCTTCCAGCAGTTGACCGAGATACCACACATCCAGAACATCGACATTCTGGCCGTTTGATGCCAGTTCCGTGCCATCTTGCAGATTGAGCGGCCCGCTCCACAGCGCGAAAGCATTCGGCACAAGCCGCGAGTAGCCCGCGAGATCGTCAATGAACTCTTCGAGGTTATCTAAGTTCCTGCCGACCATCGCCGGGCCGGTCACAAAGCCCACCACCGAAGTGTCAGGATTGTTGATGTCGTCCCAATCGGGGCCAATCCATTCCCACGACTGTTCCCATTCGTTCAACTGCGCCGACTCAACAAGGTCAGCATAGGCCGGCCCCCAATTGAAATAGGGCACACCGAGACACACATCCGGCGCTTCCTCACATGCACCTGCGAAGTCGTAAGGGATAGCGTAAACGGTCTCGTCGGCTGCGTGGCGCTGACCCGCGACGACAATCGCCTCAGTCGTGTCGATACCGGAAATCACCACATCCGCGCCACTGTCGTAAAAGGTGTTGGTTTCTTCGGTGGGATCAAGCGTGACGCCGGGAATATTGAACCAGAAGCCAATCCACGTCACCGAGAAATCAAGTTCGGCGGGGTCTTCGCCGCGATAATGTTCCCAGCAGTAACGCGCACCAAGATAGGCCGATGACGCAAGGCGGCGCGTCTCGGCGTTGATGAGCGGCCCCAGATAGCCGATGCTGCCCGTGTCCGTCTTCAAGCCTGCGGCACAGCCCGCGATCAGCTTGCCCCATTCCATCTGCCCCATCAAGTTGCCGACGTTGCTCGGCGCTTCGCCCGTCAGCACGTTATCGCCGGAGATGTTGACGAACATCGTATCGGGAAATTCGACTGCCACAACGTCGGTGTCTTCTTCAAACTCGTCGGACGTGGTGAGAATGAGCGTCGCACCTTGCGCGACCATTTCATTCACCACGTCGCGCAGCGTAGATTCCGGTGAGTCGGCGGGGTTCAGGCTTTCGAAGTAGACGAAATCCGTACCGGGTACGGTCTCGGTCACGTACTCCGCAGCCTCGTAGTGTGCTTGGCTCCAACCGCGATCATTGCGCGGCCCCACCAGCACGATGCCAAAGATGAAGTCCTCATCCTGCGCCAGCACGGGAATAACCGCAAGCAGCGCAAACGCCGCCAATAGTGACAATGTAAACAAAGTTTTGTGCTTCATTGAAAGGATTCCTCCTGAGAAACTCTTTACTCTGCAAGATGAGTCTAACCACTTGCCCCGATTCCGCAACCGCTCTAATCGAGCCACGCCAGCACGTAGCGCCCGCGAGTTTCCATCGTGGTCGCCGTATACATAATCGTCACACCATCGACCACCAGCAGGTCAGCGTGGCCCACGCCGAAGTTCGGCGAAGTCGGCATCAGCACCGGATTGGCGAGGAATTTCTCCCACGCGCCGTCGATGTTGGGCCCCACAGAGCGCGCAAACCCCAGCCCGAACTGCGTATCCATACCGCGCTCCAACACGTCCGGCCCGCGCACCCCTTCATAAGCCATATAATAGTGATCGTCCACGCGCAGCACATCAGCGGAACTGACATAGCGGAAGTCGAAATAAGCGGCGATGTCCGGCCCGCTAACGACATCCAGCGGCCCATACTCCGCCGCGCCCGCGAACAACGGGTCACTCTCACACACTCGCAGTCCAGCCGCCCCCGCATGACGATCACCCTTATAGCAGCGCATATGTCCCGGCGCAGAACCCGCCGCCACAAACACATACAGCATATCGCCTTCGACATAAACTCCCGGCGGCGCGCCAAGTAAACAGTCGTGAACCTCGCCGCGAATGTTCGGATGCGGGCCGATATGTTCAATCTCGCTGCACTGTGAATAGCTGCTCGGCCACGTGCCGCTCGGCGTGCTGATCTCCACGCCATCCGACCAGTTCAAGCCATCCGTCGATGTTCGCAATACCGGATGCGCGTGCCATTCGTACATGAGATAGGCCGCGTCGTCTGCGAAGGCCACTCGCGGATACTGCTGCGCGGTGATGTGGTCGCGCTCGTCGCTGCACGGGCAGGTCGTACAGGCGATCTCGCACACAGGCACACTGAGCGCGAACGTTTCCCCGCCGTCGCTGCTCTCCCACCGTGTGAGGCAGCCGGGAAACTCGACAGGCTGGCCGCACTGGTCGATGATTCCAGCGGATTGATCGCTGGCGTGGAGATACGACCAGTACACGCCATCGCCGCGATAGACCGTATCGCTTTCGCCAATGGGCAGCCCAACATCCTCGACATCCAGCACCCATTCGGCGCGCCCATCCCAGAAATCGGCCAGTGTCGGCGCAGCGTCAGCGTCCTGCCGCAAGGCGCTCGAAAAACCCGCGCCACCACCAGCGATCACCAGTACAGCAACAATAATCCAAACACGCATTGCTTTCGTTCGCCTCACAATAAAGTAGGGGCGAACCTATGTGTTCGCCCGATGTGGGTAGACACATAGGTCTACCCCTACGATCAACCTAATTCCCAGACATCTCAAACCCGTTCGCCCGCGCCACCTCACCGAGAAATTTCGCGCTCAATTTTAGCCTACGCTCCTGCGTGACACGATCAACCGCGATCAACCCGAACGTCGGACGATAACCGAGCGTCCACTCGAAATTATCGAACAGTGACCAATGGCAGTAGCCGCGCACATCAATGCCATCTTGCAGACAGCGCTTGACACCATGCAGCGCCCGAATAATGAACTCAATCCGCCGTGAATCATCGCTTGTGCCAATGCCGTTTTCGGTGACGATGACGGGCTTTCCCGTATAACTCGCAGCATAGCGAATGGTCGCTTCGAGCGCTTCGGGATAGAACTCATAGAAAAGCTGTGTCAGTTCCGCGCCTTCGTCGGGATTCACCATCCCGTTAGGCCCGAAGCGTACCCGACTGTAGGTTTGTACCCCGATGAAATCATCGTCGCGCGCGGCCTCAAGAAAGGGGACATCCGTCTCCTCACGCGCCTTGTCACGCACGGCTTCACCACCATCAACCGCTTGATAGTCCATGATGCTCAAGGCCATACCCACCGGAAAATCGCCCTTGCCGGATTTGATGGCGTTCACTGCCAGTCGATGCGCCTTGAGAAATGTATCCCGCGCCAATTGATGCTGGCAGCAGGACGGGAACGCGGAGAACAACTCGCTGCCGACGGCTTTCGCAGCCACAGCCCGAAACGGCGCATTCGCCAGCACACTATCCGGCGGCATGACACCCATCAGTTGAAGTTGAAGCCCTAAGTTCGGCTCATTGACCGTACACGCCGCGCCGATCAAATCACCGAGATGCGCTGTCGCCCGTTCGCAATAGCGCGCAAAATAATCGGCATTCGCCAGCACTTCCCAACCGCCCTTAGCCGCAAACCAGCGTGGCGACGACATATGATGATACGTGAGGATCGGCGTCAGGCCGTGTTCATGACAGGTCGCCAACATGCGGCGGTAATGTTCAAGTGCGGCGGTAGAAAACTCGCCTTCTTCCGGCTCGATGCGCGACCATTCGAGCGAGAAGCGGTAGGTATTAAAGCCTAGCGATGCAATCAGGGCGATGTCTTGCGGGTAGCGGTGATAGTGGTCGCAGGCATCACCCGATGACTCGACAAATGGCGAACCGGGCGTGTGTTCCAGCACCCACGAGTCATTGTTGACGTTGCCGCCTTCAATCTGATGGGCCGCGCCCGCTACACCCCACCAGAAACCACCCGGAAATTCCAGCCGTTGCGACACAGTGACACCCTTCTTCGTCGATCAAGTTAAGCGCTGCCCATTGTACCTAGTTTGTAGGGGCACGGCATGCCGTGCCCCTACTGCGTATGCCCACCTGCGTTAAGGGCGCAATTGCTGTTTCAGTGTTATAATCGAACCGTGTCAAGTGTCTTAAGGGGCTAACACAAGAGTTCCCAATAGTTGCGCTTTTTACGAATAACCGTTAACGTTCCGTTTTATCGTCAGCCCACGAGACGGATATGAAAAACTTTATTGAATTCGTTGAACTGGTGTATGGGTGTCCGTCGATGCGGACGAATGGTTAGGCGGTTGAATGAGCGAAATCAGCCTTAGAGACTATCTGGCTAAACTCTATACGCTGCTTGAGCAGCAGTCCACCGATCAGGTGATTCTGCATTCGCGGCATATTCTTGCGTCATATCCCCGCAACGTCACGGTTTATCGTGTGTTGGGGCGGGCGATGGTCGCTGGTTCGCGCTGGCAAGAAGCAGAGGAAATCTTCCGCCGCGTCTTGAGCGTGTATCCCGATGATTACGTAGCGCATCGCGGCATGAGCGAGGTTTACCAGCACGCGCAGCGCAACGACGAGGCTATCTGGCATCTGGAACGCGCCTACGAACAAGACCCTAACAACGATGGCTTGATCGACACCCTGCGTCGGCTCTACCGCGACTATCGCAATATTGACCAGCACAAAGTACAGCTCACCAGCGGCGCGGTTGCCCGCCAATATGCAGGCAGCGCGCTTTACGATCAAGCAGTCGATACGCTGCAACGCGCCTTAGAGCGTGAACCGGAGCGCCTCGATTTGCGGCTGTTGATGGCCGAAACGCTGTGGAACTCCGGCTATCATATTGAAGCCGCCGAAACCGCGATGGAAGTTTTGCGGGTGCTGCCGGAATGCTTCGAAGCCAACCGCATCATGACACTGCTCTGGCTGGGAGAGAACCGCCCGTCTGACGCGCAGCGCTTTCTCTCACGTATTGAAGATGTTGACCCTTACGCCGCGCTAGAACTGGCTACCGACCAACACCCCGCCGACAGCGCTTTTATGCTTGAAGAACTTGACTACGAGCGCGTTTCCCGTCAAGAGATGGCGTCGGCGCGGCCCTCGTGGCTCACTGAAATCGGTGAAGAACGTGAACCGCAGGTCAACGAAGAAGATTGGCTCGGCGGTGTCAGCTATGCGGGTTCAACACAAAGCTCCGCTTCGGCGCTCACGGTAGACAAATCTTTCGGCATGGACATGCCCGAAGATTGGCTGGCGGAAGCGATGGGCGCGGATATGCCCGCCAGCGCCGAAGTCATGCCCGATCTGGAAATGATTAACACAGGCGAACTGCTCGGCCTAGACTTCCCCGCCGATGTTATGCCTGCAATCCCCGCCACGACGGCCAGCAGCGACGACGACGAAATGCCAATGATGGACGACCTATTCGGCATGGACACGGACTCGCCTGCGGAAACCGCTGGTATCGGTTTAGAAGATTGGTTGGCCGGCCTCGATGCCAGCGCGCCCGACAACCCTGATGCGACGATTGCCTTCCCGCCAAATTTGTCCACCGATGAACTGAGTTCGGACAAAGAGCCGACCAAAGTCATGGCGCGTGGCAGTATGCTATCGAAGTTGGTAGAGCATGAAGCCGCCCAAGCTGCCGCCGCTTCTGAGCCGGAAATAGATGATATGTGGGCGCTTAATGACAGCGCACCAGCCGCCGAGCAGCCGAGTTTTGCCGATCTCTTGGCAATGGATAGCGGCGGACCAACCGCTTCTGAACCCGACTTAGCCGATATGTGGGCGCTCGATGACAGCGGTTCGAGCGCGGGCGGCTACGGCTTCACTGGCGCGCTGGATGCGGCAAACTGGCAAAGCGGAATGCTGAGTGATCTCGGTGACGCGGACGCGCCGATGTTCGATGATGTTGCTTCAAGCAGCGCACCGAGCAGTGCCAATGTCCCCGCCGAAGCCGAAGACCCGTTAGCGTGGCTGCGCGGCAGTGACGTTGAACTCTCGGAGGGTGACACACGGCAGTCCGATTTTGTCGATGACGATGAGATGACACTGCAAGACATGGACGCGCCAAGCCCCACCGCATGGATGGCCGGCTATGGCAGCGACTTTCTGGCGGAAGATGATGCCCCGCCCAACCCCGACGAGCAGGCCGCAGACGAAGCGGTTGACCCGTTAGCGTGGCTGCGAGGTGGCGAGGTTGAAATCCTCGACCCAGACGAGCCAGTCAGCGACAAAGGCTTCGAGTTTTCTGTGCCTGTAACGCCGCCTGCTTCAACCCCCGCTGCCCAACCCGCGACGAACTGGTCAACGCTGGGCGATGACTCCTTACTTGACGAAGCGCTCAACATGGAAAGCCTGTCGCTGTCGGGGGATTTCAGTCCCAAGGCTGAGTTCAGCGCCGCCGAAAATATGGAAGATGTGCTAGACTGGGACACAGTGTCGGGCAGCACAGCCGACGAAGCAGCGCCCATGAATTTCGCTGATGATACGTTGATGGACAGCGATTACGAGACACTGACCAACAGCGATGCCGACGCCCTGCTGCCTCAAGACGAGGAAAGCTGGACGGGTTCGGATGATGATGCGGATGATTTTGCGGCTGCGACTTTATCGAATATCACAGATTGGCAGGGTGATATGTCCAACGCCGACGAGCAAACAGGCAGCGCCAACGACCAGCCCGATTCCGATTGGCTGTCCGACGAACCCGCGTCGGAAGCCAACACCAATATGGAATGGCTCGAAGAAGAATTCCCGAAAACCGAACTGTCGCCGCCGCCAAACAAAACGGGTTTGCTGCAATGGCTGTCCGGTCAACCGCCTGTCGAAGGCGCGTCAGAGGCCGCCAGCGATGAGCCAACTCCGGCAGAACCCGAACCGTCATTTGACTTCGATGCGAGTTTGACGGATGACTCTGACGAGGATGACGGCGGCTTCGAGTGGTTAGCTGGTGGAGAAACCGAGTCCCCCCCTGCCGCTTCCGCCAATTCATGGATGTCCGAACTCGAATCGGACAGCGACACCAGTGCCGACGATGATTTTAGCAGCCTATTCGGGTCAGACAATGATGCCGCGCCAGCCAGCGTAACCGCAAGCGCCGAAGATTGGCTGCCGAACGCTGATCTACCACCCGCGCCGGATTCATCCGAGTATGGCTTCACGGGTTTGCTGGCATCGACCTCATGGGATCAAGATGCCGATGAAGCACCAGACGATGCCAGCGCCGACACGGGCGAAAGCGATTGGCTGTCGCAGCTTCGTGAAGACAGCAGCGCCGACGAACCCGCACCTGAAAGCGAGTTTGCCTCTGACTTCGGATTGACCGATGTGGTTGACCTGTCCGCAGACGAGCTAGATTTCATGAACACCGCCGCGGATGTCGATGATGTGGAAGAAGATGCCCCCGATTGGCTGTCCGAACTGCAAGCCGACAGCAGCAGCGCTCCATTGGCTGCCTCAACAACCAGCAGCGTCCCCGCCGACGAGTTCGACTTCATGTCCGACTCGGATGCCGCACCTGCCAGCGAGTTCGACTTTATGGCTGACGCGGATGAGATGCCCGCCAGTGAGTTTGACTTTATCAGCGCGCTTGGTGACGACAATGACGATGCAGAAGAAATCGCCGCGCCTGCCAGCGAGTTCGACTTTATGGCTGACGCGGATGCTGCACCCGCCGATGAGTTTGACTTTAT
>JACMMD010000535.1 GCA_014379235.1 Anaerolineae bacterium | reverse complement strand
GGGCGCGCCTGATCTGCCAACGCTGGATGATGTGCTGGCGGCGCTGCTCCATAATGAGGCTGTCGCGGCAGGAGCATTGGCGGAGAATGGCGCAAATCATGTCGGGGATTGAAACCCCCAGCGAGAAAACAAAAAGGGCGTTCAAATGAACGTCCCTATTTGTTTTCTAGCCGGGGATTTCAATCCCCGACATGATTTGCGCTATTCTCCGGCAATGCTCCTGCCGCGACAGCCTCATTATGGAGCAGCGCCGCCAGCACATCATCCAGCGTTGGCAGATCAGGCGCGCCCTTGAAACCGCTCAGGCGTTGATACACGTCGGCGGCGGCTGTGTGAAACTCTCCCGGCATTCCTACCGCTTCGAGCGTGTCCGCGATTTCGTGCATCTCGCCCGCGAAGCGCCACGCCTTGGCCGTCACCTGCTGAATCTTGCGTGCATTTTGCTGCGATGAACCCTCGTGCGACCATTGGCGCTCCAACGCATCACGCACATCCAACGCTTCCGCAGCCGCCATCACCGCGCACAACAGCGCCGTTGCGCCTTTGGTATAGGCCGCGAAACACATCTTGAGCGCCGACGCTTTGCCGATCTCGTGGCTAATGACGATGGTTTGCAGCGGCCCCGCAGAGAAACATTCCGCCGCCGCATTGGATTCTTCGCCAGAGAGATAGAGATGTGTGCTGCCGGGAATCCACGCGGGCCCGCCGATGATGCCGCCATCGACAAAGGTCACCCCCGCGTTGGCCAGCGCATGGCCGATACGTTCGGCGCGCTGTGGTGAAATGGCATTGGCATCGAGATACAGGCCGCTAAATCCGAGCGTGAGAACGCTGTAAGCCACATCTTCGGCGGCATCCGGCGGGCACACGCTGACGATCACCGAACACGTTTCGCACAGCCGCTCCAACGTCGGCACTTCCAGCAAGCCGACGCTGGCGGCCCGCTGGCGAGTTTCCGCGCTGCGACCTTCCGACACCCAATAAACGACGTTGCCGCTGTTTTTCGCGGATGCCGCGATAGACACGCCCATCTCGCCGGGATGCAGAATGCCGATGTTTTGCCGTTCCATCGCCGTTTCTCCTCTTAACTGGACGGGCACGATAGTTCGTGCCCCTACCCAACAGGTTCGTGTAGGGGCAAGGCATGCCTTGCCCTATATCGCCGCTACAAAACCTACAACCGCTCATACAGCCGCGTGTAAAAATCCTCAAGAATCGTCGGCACGCGCTTCAACGCCGCGACGATGTAGCTGCCGCCGCCGCGAATCGTATCGCGTTCCAGTTCTTCAAAAACCATCAAGCCATCCCGCAGTGCCAGCTTTAACTCGCGCAGCAGGCGCGTGTCCTCATGTTCCAACAGCGCGCAGAACGCGCCATACTTATGTTCGACATAGCCGTTAGCGTCGCTCAAACGCTGCTCATCGTGCTTGATACGCTCACGCAAAACGGCGGCGATGTTGTTCACCGCCTGCGCCTCATCGCTGCCATGAATGCGCTCCAACTGGTGACGCATCCAACCCGCGTCCAGTTCGCTGTGACCCAATAAGCCGATGCTGATCGTCCACAGTGTTTCAATCGGTTCGCCCAAGACGTGCGGTAAATAGCTGGTGACGAGCCGTTCATGCGTCAGCCCCAACTGCTGCACTTTAGTCGGTGTCAGCAAAACGTGGTGATGTGTTTCGATGTCGGTGAACGGCTCATAGCGCACACGGAAATCGTTGCGGATGGCGTTCTCGACCTCGACCAGCATATACAGCAGATCGACCCATGCATAATACGCATCACGCAGGGTAATCAACCGCAGACCTTTGGGCGACAGCGCCGTGCCCCATTCATTCCCAAAATCCGGCGCGCACAATACGCCCAACTCGTACATACCGAGCATAGCGTCCACTTCCGAATTCAGATGATGCTCGATTTTCTGATAAGCGAGTGTTGCGTCCATACCCGAATAAGACTGGATGATCTTCGCGCCGCCGGGGTGCATATGGTTGAACTCGTTCATGTCGTACACGCGCCCGCTGACGATGATCCAGTAGCCAAGATCGTCGTTGTTGTGCATGATGACTTCGGAGATCGGGTACTGCTGCTTGCGCTCGTCAAAGTGCGCGCCCGCGTAAGTCGTGAAAATCTCCAGCATGAAGCGGTCTTCACCGATGAGCCGGTACAGCGTTTGCCGCCCGACTTCGGCGCGTTCGCCTTCGGTGATGCCTTCTGCATAACGAGCGATAATGTCCCGCACCGCGTCCATCACACTGCTGGCAAAGGCCGTGCGTCCGCACACGTAGAAGTACGCGCCCTGCCCACCTTCTTT
>JACMMD010000534.1 GCA_014379235.1 Anaerolineae bacterium | reverse complement strand
GACTTAGCGCTCATCGTCCATGATGTGACGAAAGGTTTTCGTATCAAGACTGCGCCGAACCGCTGGCAGCGCACACTCAATCACGCTCTGCGTCGCAGCGACAGCAGCCCTGTCGCGGCAGCCGAGACCAAGAAAGACGATCCTAAAGCGCCCGTGATGGCCGTCAATCATGTCACGTTCGACATGCGGCGCGGTGAGATTTTCGGCGTACTGGGGCCCAACGGCTCTGGCAAATCGACGCTCATCCGCGTCCTCTCGACGCTGATGATACCGGATACAGGCTACGTGAAAGTTTTCGGCCACGATGTCACGCACGACGAAATGATCGTCAAGCGCATGATTAGCCGTGTTTCGGTGGATGCCGCCTTCTTCAAGAAGCTGAGTCCGCTGGAAAACCTGCTCTACGGGGCGCGCTTGTACGGCATCATGGGCGCGGTAGCCGAACGCAAAGCCGTCGAGATACTCAAGCGCTTGGGTCTGAAGCCGTCCACCTTCACGCAGCCGATGGAAGAGATGAGTCGTGGGATGCAGCAAAAAGTGGCTATCGCCCGCGCCTTTCTCACCTCGCCCATCTTGCTGCTTTTGGACGAGCCGACGACAGGACTAGACCCGCGCTCAAAGCGTGAAGTTCGCTCGTTCGTGGAAGAACTGCGCGATACGCACGACGCCACCATCCTTATCACCACACACGATATGGAAGAGGCCGAGGCGCTGTGTGACCGTGTAGCCGTCATGCACGAAGGGCGCATCGTCGCAATGGATACGCCGCAAAAGCTCAAGACCACCCTGCCTGCCGACGAGTGGATCGCAGGCCGCGCGCCGACTTTAGAGGACGTTTTCATGAGCCTCACCGGGAGCACCCTCGTCAACCGTGACGAGCTTGAACCAGAAATCGAACTTGAATAACAGCGCTGCAAGCGCTAAATCCCAAAATGGGGAGATCACCGATCATGACGCACTTTCACCATCTCTACTCCATCGAAAACGAACGCCGCAAAGATATGCTGCGAGAAGCGGAACAACACCGCCTTGTTCGTATGGCGTTGAAAAACGATCACGGGCATGTCCGCCTGTACAGCACAATGCTGGCATGGACAGGCCGTTCGCTGGTGACATGGGGTTACTGGCTGCTGTCGCACACCGGACAGCGTCCGACGCAATCCAAAACATGGGTCTACAAACCCGAACTCGTCTCGCCGCAAATGAAGTGATGGCCCGAGCGATGAAATCGCCGCCGTCAGGAAGGGGCTGAATGTCCACACAACCTTTACGCACGGAACTCATCCAGTCCTACGCCTTCGTAGCCCGCAACTTCAGCTTGATGCGGCGCTACTGGGCGTGGGAAGTGGTGTGGGTCGCCTACTCGATTGCTACGTCGATGTCGGTAACGTTCATCGCGGCGGGGTCGAGCGAAATCACCGGTCAGCAGATCGACGTGAAACACTTCACGTTGTATCTGCTGATCGGTACGATAGTTTGGCGCTTTCTGTCGATCATGTTCACCTTCGTTAGCGAAGTGATTCAGATCGAGCGATGGGAAGGCACTATCGAATATACGCTCATGGCTCCGGTCAGCCGATGGGTACATCTCATCGGGCAAACACTGTTCGCCATTCTGTACAGCCTGTTTTTGACGCTCATCATGGGCGTGGTGATGACGCTGTTCTTCGAACTCGACCTCTCCAACTCGAACCTGTTCGGGGCGCTGTTGGTGCTGTTGAGCGGCAGCGTTTCGCTGATCGGTATCGGCATCTTCGCCAGCATCCTACCCCTGCTCTATCCCGAACGCGGCGCGCAGATGACGCACATCATTCAGGCATCGTTCCTGCTGGTGTCCGGTGTCTACTATCCGATCTCGGTGCTGCCACAGTGGATGCAGACGTTGGCGCAGATTTCGCCCGTGACCTACGTTCTCGATGGAATGCGTGCCGCCGTAATGGATGGCGCGCCCACGACGGAGCTTATGCCGTACATCGTGCCGTTGTTCATCTTCGGCGTGATTGCGACTCCGCTTGGCATCTGGGGTTTCAAAGAAGCCGAGATGTACGCCAAGCGCACCGGACGCTTGAAGCGCGTCGGCTAAAGTGTAGGGGCGACCCATTGGGTCGCCCTTCTTAAATAATGCGCGTGGCACTAGACAACATGACGGTTCCGATTGAAGATCAGCAAAAGTTTGTTGCACCAATCGGAGACTGTTATGGACAGCGCCTTTGCAATCCGCCGCGCCACGCTGGAAGATTTGCCCGTTATCATCGCGCATCGGCGCGGGATGTTTGAAGCGATGGGACACCACGACGAGTCAAAACTCAGCGCGATGGAAGCCAAGTTCGAAATCTGGTTGAAGGAGAAAATGACCAATGACGACTACATGGGTTGGGTAATCGTGAATGAGAAACACGAAGTGGTAGCCAGTGTGGGTCTGTGGCTGCGCGAATGGATCGTGAACCCGAATGACCTATCCGGTCTGCAAGGGCACGTCATGAACGTCTACACGCACCCCGACTACCGACGACGCGGCTTTTCCCGAACACTGATGAATGCACTGATCGACTGGTGTAACGAGCAAGGACTCAATACTGTCCTGCTGCACCCGACAAACGACTCGATCAGCCTCTATCAGTCGATGGGGTTTGAGCCGGACAACCTCATGATTAAACGCCTGCCGGTATAACCAGAACTACATCATTCGGCCCGGCGAAAGGACACCACCCAAATGCTTTTAACTGTCACGAATGTAACCAAAACCTTCGGACTACAGCCGGTGCTAAAAGATGTGTCGTTCGTGCTGAATGTCGGCCAGCGTGCCGGACTCGTGGGCGCGAACGGTTCAGGCAAATCGACGCTGCTCAAGATCATCGTCGGCCAAGTCGAGGCCGAAAGCGGCGAAGTCGCCATCAAGAGCGGCCTTAAAGTCGGCTATCTGCCGCAGTCACTGCCCGATGTTCCCGGACAAACTATCGCTGATCTATTGAACGAAACGCTGGACGAAATCAGCCAGCTTGAAGCGCGTATGCGCGAACTTGAACAGCGCATGGGCGAAAGCGGCCCCGATCTCGCCGCCGTGATGGAAGAATATGGCAGCGTATCCGAGCGCTTCGAGCATCTTGGCGGCTACGATATCAACCACCGCGTCGATGAGGTTTTCGGCGGGCTTCGCATCGCCTATCTCGCCAGAGAGCGCGAAGTCAGCACGTTATCCGGCGGCGAAAAGTCCCGCGTAGCGCTGGCAGCTATGCTTATCGGTTCGCCCGATCTGCTGCTGCTGGACGAGCCGACCAACCATCTCGACTTCCTGTCGATGCAGTGGCTTGAAGGCTACCTGCGACAGTACAAGGGCGCGCTGCTGGCTGTCTCACATGATCGCACGTTCCTCAACCACACCGCCGATGTCATCCTCGAAATCGACGACCACTCGCGGGAACTCAAGCG
>JACMMD010000051.1 GCA_014379235.1 Anaerolineae bacterium | reverse complement strand
CCGCGTTCGACACGAGATTGATCAATACCTGCCGTGTGCGGAACTCGTCGCCATAAGCGCGGGGCAGTCCCGCCGCAGTTTCGATGCGAATGTCAATCGGCTTGTCCTTGACCAGACCGATACCAATCGAGCGCACACCGTCCAGCAGCGGCTTGACCTCGAAGTGATCCTGCTGCAAGTCCATCTTACCGGACGCGATCTTGGCTTGATCGAGGATGTCGTTGATGAGGCCCAGCAAATGCTGACCACTGTTGTAGATCGTCGTCAGGTCTTGCTCTTGCATCTCGGTCAGCGGGCCGTCGATGCCCTTCAAGATCACGCGGCTGAAACCGATGATCGAGTTCAACGGTGTACGCAGCTCGTGGCTCATGTTCGCCAAGAAGTCGCTCTTGAGGCGGTCTAGCTCACGAAGCTGATCGTTGGACTGCTGCACGCGCTGTAGAAGCTGGGCGTTCTGGATGATGGCGGACAGCGTACCGGACAGTGTGAGCAGCAGCGTCAGCGCTTCGTGATCGTAAGCGTTGAGCGCGGCATCTTCCATCGTAATCAAGCCGATCAAGTCCGTACCGGACGAAAGCGGCACGATGATCGCTGAACGCGCATCCGACACGACGGACAGATAACGATTTTCCAGTTCAATGTTGTCGATCACCATCGGCTCGAAGCTGGATGCCGTGACACCGATCAAGTTGCTTTCGTCACCGACGCGCACTTCGCTGATCTCCGAGATCGGCTGGTCAGAGCCGGCCATCGCCACAGCGCGCATGAGTGTATGAGCGTCCTCATGCTCATCTAAGTAGACTTCCGGCAGATACACCGTTACCGACATGGTACTGAGCGAGTCGCGCAGCAGTTCCGCCGCGTTTTGCAGCGCGTCGTTCAGGTTTTCAGCAGACGCCGCCGCTGTCGTCACTGCGAACAGGAAGCTCATGTCGCTGGCGCGGCGTTCAGCGCGTTCGAACAGGCGCGCATTGTCGATGGCGACGGAAATCTGCGCCGCCAACGTTGTCAGCACGTTCACGTCTTCCTCGCTGAAGAAGTTCGGCAGGTTCGACTGCACGTCCAGCGCGCCCACGACCTCGCCCTTGATGATGAGCGGCAGCGCCATTTCCGAGCGTGTGAACGGCAGATACGGATTTGGGCGGTGAACCACCCGCGCATCCGCCGTATCCAGCGCGACCACTGGCACAACGTTAGCCGTCACCTGACCGATAACGCTGGCCGAGCCTTTTTGCAGCTTGTGGCGGATCGCCAATAGCTGCTGTCCCGCTTCGCCCGTACTGGCGGTCAAGTGGGCGAAATCGTCGATGTCGTTCATCAAGAAGATCTGAACGTGATCGTAACCGAAAGCATCACGGATGAGATCGACCAGTCGAGGCAGCAGGATGCTCAGATCAAGCACCGAGCTAGCGAACTGGCTCACCTGCGCCGACGTTTGCAGCTGACGGGCGCGGCGTCCGGTCTGCTCCAGCAGACGCGACGCTTCGAGCGTGATGGATGCCTGTTCAGCGAACGCTTGATAGACACGCAGTTCTCGGTCTGAATGGACATGCGTATCGTGCGACGCAATCCAGATGATGCCGATTGCGCGGTTCGCGGCGCGCAGTGGGATAACCAACAGCGAACTCACGTCCAGACTGGCGATACCAGCGCGCTGCGCGGGCGTGATGCGCGCATCGTTTTCTACGTCATCAATACCCATGACAGTCGTGGATGTAAGCTGCTCCCATGCCGGGAACTGCTCTGCGGTGAGCGTCACATCTTGCAAATCGACGGCGCTGCTGTCGTCACGCTGCCAACTGGCGATCACACGGATAGCCGCTTCGGGCGCGTCCCATGTGGGCGAGGTCAGCAGACCCATGAAAATCTGCGTCACTCCCGGCTGCATGAGGTAGTTGATAACAATTTCGAGAATTTCTTCGGGTCGCGTCACGTCACCGAGCGCACGACTCGCCTGATACAGAATGCTGGTTTCTTCGAGGTTGCTCTGAATTTGCTCGAACAGCAGGATGTTGTCGATGATAACCGAAGCGCTGTCGGTGAGCGCGCCAAGATAACGGGCGTCGCCATCGGTGAAGCGGCGCGGGCGGTTATAGGCGAGGAGCAAACGTCCGCTCGACGTACCCTTTGCGCGCAGGCTGACCGATGCCAATGACCTCGCGCCAAGCCCGGCCAGCGCTTGCATCAACGGGTCACTATCGCCGTTAGGTTTACCACCAGCGGTGAGCGTGGCCAAATCGTCGATATACACATTGTCATCACGAATGAGGCTGTGACGTACAGCCAGCGCTTCGAAATCGACGGATGGGCCGCCGTCCGCGCTGAGATTGAAAAGAGTTTGCAGCTTGCCTGATTCGCCCTCGCCATTAACGATATAAGCCGCATACCAATCGGGCTGCATCGATTCGAGCGCGTTTTGCAGCGCTTGTCCTAGATCATCAAGCGTAGTGGCGCGGCTGATAGCTGTCGTTGCGTTATACAGCGAAGCTGTCTCTTGCAGCGCGCTCTGCGTACTGACGAACAGATTACGGTTATCAATTGTGGTGGCGGCATTGTCGCTAAGTGTGGTCAGGAAGCGTTCTTCTTCGGGCGTGAAGCTGTGCGGCTCATCGTAGACCACAACCGCCCAACCGATTGCCACGTTGCGGCGCGCCAGCAGTGGCGCAGACACGAACGATTGAATACCCTGTGCCTGCAACTGAGCGCGAGCTTCCGCATCCAGCGGAGCGAAGCGCTCAACGCTGGACACCAGCAGCATCCGCGCCGAGTCCATCATCGCGTCGGGCAAGCTCACGCTTTCAATATCAGCCACCATTGCGCGGACAACCTTGCGGCCACCCTGTTCATCAAGCAACACCACGTAGGCGTCGAAGCCGTTCATGCCCGCTAACTGCATGACGATAACGCTCATCACGTCTTCGATTTCTTCCGCTTCCGACAGCGAACGGGTCGCTTCGTACAGCGCAATCGTCTCGCGCAGGTTGTCTTGCAGCGCGTTTTCCAAGCCTCGCAGGTTACTGATGTCCTGAAAGGCCGCGACGATGGCGATCACGTCGCCTTCGGCGTTGTGAATGGGCGCGGCGTTCACCAGCAGGTCGGTTTGGACACCGTTCTCGTGGATAACGGCCACGTCATCGCTGAAAATCTCGCCGCCGCTGCGGGCTGCGGTGAATACTGGCAGTTCCTCGTCGGGGTAATAAACGTTCGTGCCCGTGCGATACAAGTTGTAGTCGGCGGCGCTAAACGCACGATCCAGTGACAGCGATTGACCGAGCAGGTTTTCCGTCTGACGGTTGAACTGGATCGGCTTGAAGGTGCGCGCATCCAGCACCAGCACACCTGCGGGCAGCGTTTCAAGGATCGAACTGAGTGTTTGCCGTTCGCCTTCCGCGCTGCGGAACAAGCGGCGGTTTTCATACGCGATGCCGATCTGCGCGGCCAGCGTGGCCGCAAGCTGTTGATCGCGCTCATCCATCGGCTCGTCATTCAGCGAACGCCCGACCAGCAGCGCACCCACGACATCATCGCCGGGTTGGATCAACTCCACGATATGCCGTCCGACCAAGCCTATAACGCCTTCGGGCGCATCGACAAAGATGGGGTCGCTGGCCGGGTCGTTGATGGTCAATGCGCGGCTGTCGCGGATAGCGGCCATCAGCGAACGGCGGTCAATTTCCATGAACACGTTCTCGCCCGTTGCTGGCAGATCATCGGGCAGTTTTTGCGATGTCTGTTGCAGTTCGTCCGTGTCAGAT
>JACMMD010000533.1 GCA_014379235.1 Anaerolineae bacterium | reverse complement strand
GTGCGGCGACGATGCGGGCCGCCAGACGTTCACCGACGCTGGTTACGCGGTCAGTGACATCGGCCATCAACTCGTCGCTGGGGTTCTCGCCAACCGCTTGCAAGATATCAAGCATATCGAACAGCAGGCGGTCAAGGTCAGCTTGCAGCGCGTTACGGGTCGTCGGATTGAGCGGCAGTTGATCGACCAGCGCCAGATGGCGGGCGCGCTGCGTGGCGATGATACGCCGAAAGCCGCGCCGATTGCTCAATTTGGCGAGGTGGGTCGCTTCGATGAGGGCATCGGTGACACCTTCGAGCGCGGACACCACTAACAGCAAGCGCTTCCAGTGTTCATGCTCGTTAAGGATGATGCTGACAACCTGTGCCAGCGCGTCTGTTGTGCCGACGGACTTGCCGCCGAATTTCATGATGAGCGTACCCATCGTGTTGATTGCCTACGTGAATAAAAGCGCAAACGCGAGAAAATTCTCGCGCTTTCGATGCGGCCTAAAGTCTGAAATGGAAACAAATGATTGCGTTAATGCTTGAAAATTAGCAGTTTACTGAGATTTTGTCAACTTTTGCGCTATGTGCGTCCCGGCCTTTATAATTAAGTGGTCAGGTTATCCGGTTTAAGGTTTTAATATAATGACAGATATGCAAATTGAACGGCAGCGAACAGTTGCCGGAGTGCGATTTAACCGAGTGGGCAAGCTGTATCACTTTGACTACAGCGAGTTCCCTGAGTTGAAGGTCGCGGATTTCGTAATCGTAGAAACTGCACGCGGGCGTCAGATCGGACAGGTGATGGCCTTCGCTGAGGTTGAAGGCAGCGAGCGCGATTACAAAACGATCATGCGTTTGGCGTCGCCGCGTGATCTGGTGTTGCGGCAGGAGTTCGAGTCCAAAGAGCCGGAAGCTCTGGTGGTCTGCCGCGAAAAGGCGCAGTACGTCGGCGGTTATGGCGATGTGAAGTTCATGGCCGCGCAGTACAACTACGACGGGAGTTTTCTCACGTTCCTGTTTACTGCCGAGAACCGCGTGAATTACGGACGGCTGTGGACGGAACTGAGTAAGGTGTTCCCGACGACGAAAGTCGAGATGCGCCAGATCGGCCCGCGTGACGTAGCCAAGCTGCTTGGCGGCTATGGCGCGTGTGGTGAACTGCGCTGTTGCAGTACGTTCCTTACAGACTTTAGCCCGATCTCGATCAAGATGGCTAAGGCGCAGGGGATTTCGCTCAACCCGTCGGAGATTACGGGGATGTGTGGGCGTTTGCGCTGCTGTTTGGTGTACGAATATGAGCAGTATGTTGAGGCGCGGCGAACGCTGCCAAAGCGCAACAAGCGCGTTGGTACGCCGTTTGGCGAAGGACGTGTGGTGGACATTCATCCGCTGCAAGATGCGGTCACTGTGCAAACCGAAGAAGGCTACCGCCTTGTGATGCGCGTAGATTTAGTGCCGTTGGATGAACTGCGTGCATTGGCCAAGAAAGCCGGCGAACCCTGCACAAAGCATGGCGATGGGCCCTGCGACTGCGGCGCGAAACCCGGCAAGGCGAAGGCCGAGGCCGAAGATAGCGATAGCGACGAAGAATAACATCACACGCGCAGGGCAGCCAACAGCTCGTTGGCTGCCTTGCGCTGGATAACTATTTGGGGAAGTCATGCGACAGGCGAGCTTTAGGGCTATTGATGCCCACGAATAACGTGCTGCAATGGCTGGATGGGCGGGGCTGGCTGATTTTTTCCGGCGCTTCTGAGGCAGGCAGCGACATACGAGCGACAGCGCTAGAACGCGCCGCCGCAGACGGCGGCGTTGCCTATGTCTGGATTGGCGATGATGCGGCTAAAGCGGAGATTCAGGGCGATGAGCTGCTGGATGATTTCGAAAGCTTGGGCGCTCCCTCTGGCTATATGGTCAATGTGTTGACTGAGGACGACGATACGATTCGGGATCGGCTGTCCGAGGCCAGCGTGATCGTTGTCGGGGGGGATGCGACGATCAGCACCATTCGTTCGGCGCTGCTTGGCGCGGCGGCAGAGGGTATACAGGCTGCGTTTGAGAACGGTGCAGTAGTTCTAGTCGAAGGCACGGGTATTGTGCTGTTTGGCAGTTGGCTGCTGCTCGAAACCGAGATTTTGACTGCTGGCATGGAATGGCTGAATAACGCGCTCATGCTGCCGGGTGTCACCAGCGTCGCACAGTCTATTGAGGCGCAAGAGATTTTGCGAGGACAGCCAGCCGCGATAGCTGTCGGTATCGGCGCGGGTTCGGCGTTGGCGCTAGGGCCGGATGGTGAACTTGAAGTGTGGGGGCAGGGGCAGGTAACAATCGCGTTTGGCAGTCACTACACGATATAACGAAGGAAGCACGAGAGTATGCCTGCAACAGTTTTGATTGGGGCGCAGTGGGGCGATGAGGGCAAAGGGCGCGTAGCCGACTGGTTGGCGGGCGATGCGGATGTTGTGGCGCGCTTCGCCGGTGGCGATAATGCGGGGCATACGGTTGTTGTCGGCAGCAAGGTGTTTAAGCTGCACCTTGTCCCATCCGGCATTTTACACGAGCGCGTGATCTGCGTTCTCGGTAATGGCATGGTGGTGAATCCGGTGCGGCTGTTGGAAGAGATCGACGGATTGGCGGCGCTCGGCGTGGATGTTTCGCCGGGACGCTTGCTCGTCAGCACACGGGCGCATTTGATTTCGCCCGCACATATCGCGCTGGATACGGCCAGCGAAAAGGCGCGTGGCAAAGAGTCCATCGGCACAACGCTGCGCGGTATCGGGCCGGCCTACATGGACAAAACGGGCCGGCGCGGCATCCGGGCTGGTGATATGAACGATCTCGAAACTTTTGGGGATGCGCTGCATATCACGCTGGAACAGGCCAATGAAACGCTGGTGTCGCAGGGCTATACACCTGTGGATGCGAATTCGGCGGTGAGCGATTACATCAACGCGGCGATACGCTTGCGGCCCTATCTGCACGATACGACGGCCTACCTGAACGAACGCTTGCGCGGCGGGACGCGGGTACTGTGCGAAGGCGCGCAGGGCACACTGTTAGATATCGATCATGGCAATTACCCGTTCGTGACCAGTTCATCACCGACTGTCGGCGGCGCGTTGACAGGCTTGGGCTTTGGGCCGCGATATGTTGATCGCGTGGTTGGCGTGGCCAAGGCTTTTAGTACCCGGGTAGGTTCGGGGCCGATGCCGACGGAACTCGAAGGCCCGTTGGCGGAAAGACTGCGCGGCACAGGTGAAAATTTTTGGGACGAGTTTGGCACAACGACGGGCCGCCCTCGCCGCTGTGGTTGGTTGGATATGGTGGTGCCCGCTTTTCTCGCCCACCATCTTCTCTTTCCGGCGCTGCCGCCGATGATCGGACTGGCCCTGACGGGCATTCTTTCTCTCGTTCTGATCTCGCTCGTCCTCTTTTTTTTCTGG
>JACMMD010000532.1 GCA_014379235.1 Anaerolineae bacterium | reverse complement strand
GCCGGAAACTGTAGCACGACTTGTCGAGCGCCTTGAGAATATCATTCAATTCGAGTCTGAGATGTGGGTGCTGCATTCGCTGTTCCGTTCATCGAATGTGAATCAGCAGACCGTCATCACCGATATTATGCAAAACGGGCTGTCTTTGTTGAGCAGTAACAACCAGCAGATTTCGCCGGTTCGATATGCACGAAACAGCATTTTTATCTCGTATCGTCGGGCCGACAGCGCCGATATAGTCGGGCGTATGTATGACCGCCTGAGCGCTTATTTCGGCAAAGAGACAATTTTTCGTGATGTGCAAACGATCAACGCGGGCGAAGACTTTCAGCAGCGCATCTTGTCGGCAGTGAATGAATGTCACGTTATGCTGGCAATCATCGGTACGGAATGGATGAACGTTCTCGACAAGGAAACAGACCAGCCGCGTTTGCATGACCCCGATGATTATGTGCGTCGTGAGATTGCCGCCGCGTTGAAGCGCACGGACAGTGTCGTCGTGCCAGTCTTGGTGCGGGGCGCTCGGATGCCAGACGATCAGGATTTGCCGGACGACCTGAAAGAACTGCATTTCCGTAATGCGCTGCAAGTGCGTACCGACCCGGATTTTGAAGAAGATTTGAAACGACTCATGAACGCGATTGAGATTACGGTACGTGTACCTTAGTGGATGAGATAGCGAGTACGATGACCCAATTCGAAGCGACGATAGATGAATTAATCTCGGTTTGTATTGCGCGGCAGATCGTCGATGGCGAAGTGTTGGCGCAGGGCATCAACACGCCGCTGGTGATGGCCGGCCTCATACTCGCAAAATGTACCCATGCGCCGAGTTCGGTTTTCGCCGCAGCTATCGGGCAGTCAGTGACGCAGGAATGGGGGCCGTTGGGTGTTGGCGCTATCGAGCCTGTGTGGTTACAGCTTGGACTAATGCACATGGGCTTTGCGGCGGCGGCGGCGGATTTGCTGCCAATGTTCAACCCCAAAGAATTTTTCCGCCCTGCACAGGTAGATGCTTGCGGCAATTTCAACAACATCGCCTTCGGGCGCGACTATCAAAAGCCGCGAATGCGCCTGCCCGGTTCGGGCGGTATTCCCGATGTCAGCGTGACATCCGAGCATATCTACCTGTACGTGCCGCGCCACTCGCGTGTGACATTTGTGGAAAAGGTCGATTTTGTGAGCGGCATGGGCCACGTTCCACAGCGCAAACGCGGAGCAGGGCCGCGCTATCTGATTACCGATCTCGGTCAGTTCGATTGGGGGAACGGACGGATGCGGTTGACCAGCTATCATCCGGGCGTGAGCATCGAACACATTCAGAAAAAGACGGGGTTCGAGTTGGAAGTCGCGCCGGATGTTCATGAAACGCCGCCGCCAAGCGCCGAAGAAATTCGCTTGATGCGTGAGGAGATCGACCCGCTTGGCGTTCGCAAGCTGGAGATGCTCGGTGGCAGTGCCCGCAAAGACCTGCTGCGCGAGATTCTGGCAAAAGAAGGCGCGCTGTAGGGCTACGACTGCGGCGCGAACGACCAATCCTGAAGGTTGCGGAAACGGTCTGACGATGCGCCGATGAAGCCTAGCTGGACACCGATCACACTCGGCGCGGTGGCATATGTGTAGAGCGGATAGTAAAGCGGAATGGCGATGGCGCGCTCGACAAAATCGCGCTGGAATTGGTTGTAGAATTGGGCGCGATTGATGCCGCTGGAGTCGCGGCGGGCACGTTCCAAAACCTCGCTGATGCGGCTGTCGTTTAGCCCACCAAAGTTTGACCCGTCGGGATACTGACCCTGATGCCAGAAGGGGTACACGTCGGGGTCGGCGCTGTCACCGAGCGAGAGTTCCACCAGCGCGGCATCGAAATCACCTGCTTCGAGGCGTTCGTGATACTGATCCAGTTCCACTGCTTCAACCGAAACGCCGATATTGTACTGCGCCCACTGCGCGGCCAGTTCATTAGCGACGCTCACCAGCGCGGGCGTGTTTGGCGCGAGGATGCTAAAGTCGAATACGGTGGTTGAGGGCGCTTCTTCGGTGCTTTCGGCTACTTGAGTCGCGGCTTGTTCAGCCAACGGCGCAAGCATTTGACGTGCTGCATTGGCATCGGGCACAGGCCATTCTAAATTCGCGGCATAAGCCCACGAGCCGGGAAGAATCGGGCTGTCGGCTTGAACGGCGGTATTGAGCAGGTGACGCTCCACCACCGACGTGCGATCAAGTCCAGTTTCGAGCGCGATACGGACACGCTGTTCACGGAAGAATGGCGTTTCCTCGCTGGCCCAATTGAAGATCAGCGCGCCGAGTGTCGGCTCTAGTTTGGTGTGGATATTGGTGATTGTG
>JACMMD010000531.1 GCA_014379235.1 Anaerolineae bacterium | reverse complement strand
CGCGGACGACGCCGCGTTCTTCGACGATCAGGCGATTGCGGCGCGTTCCTACGCAAACCGGAGTCGGCGTTGGCGGCGGCAGCGTGGCATCGAGCGGAACGGCGGTGTTATTCGGGACAATCAACACAGCGTCGGTCAGAGCAATTTCAGGGGTAGAACGGTCAACATCAGTGTCAGGCGTGGCAGGTAGAGGCGTTACAGGCGGCGGTGAGGTCAGTTCGCAAGCTGTCAACGTGAGGCCGAGAGTGAGCAGGTATATCAAGCGTCGAAAAAGCGGTGAAAAAGGAGAAAGGTTAAAGTGAAAAGTAGTCATCTGTGTGTGACTTTCAACTTCTCACTTTGTACTTTTCACTGAACTCCACTCGGTACTTTGTACTCCGTACTGATTTACCAGCGCTCCCGCAGACTCCACAGCGCAACAATGGCGAACGCCGCGCCATAAATCAGCAGATAGGGCGCAAGTGAGGGATAGGTATTTAGCGCGACCACTGCGCCAGCCAGTGCATAAGCCGCCCACAGCAGTTCCATCCATGTCGCTCGATCACCATGCAGCGCGTAAGTGTTACTGCGTCCGGTCTGTGCGAACTTGGGTGTGCGCCGGAACTCGCCGCCTTCGCCCATCAACGCGCCCAGAACAGCCCGCGTATTGTTCCATGCGACGCCTGTGCCGAGCGCCAATAGCACCGGGAACGCCAGCAAACGCCGTCCCCAATTGGGATACAGCGTCGATTGGCTGACGACGACGATCAACACCTGCCCTAAGCTGGCGATGGCCAGCGGGCCAAGCGGCAGACTATCGAGTGCATGGGCCGCCATCAGCGGCGGCGTCAGCAGCAGCATGAGCATCATCAAAGGCTGCGGCAAATATTGGCACAGGTGCAGCGTGGCCATGATGCGCTGGCGCAGCGGCAGTTCAGCGCGCCACAGCGGGCCGAGCATGAACGTCAAAACCTGCGTATTGCCCTTGGCCCAGCGCGCCTGCTGCTGTTTATAGGCCGTGATCTGCGGCGGTAGTTCAGCCGGGACGACCACATCCGGCAGATACAAGAAATGCCAGCCCGCCAGTTGAGCGCGATAGCTCAAATCGAGGTCTTCCGTCAGGGTGAGGTCGCTCCAGCCGCCGGCCTCAGTGATGCACTGCGTTCGCCAGACGCCGCCGCTGCCGCTAAAACTCATCAGCAGACCCGAACGGCAGCGGGCCGTTTGCTCGACCACGAAATGCCCATCGAGCGCCATTGTCTGCCCGAAGGTGAGCGCGTTATCCGACGGATTGATGTGCCCCCAGCGCGTTTGCACCATGCCGATAGTTGGGTCGGAGACGAGATAGGGAATGGTCTTGCGTAGAAAATCCGGCGGCGGCACAAAGTCCGAATCAAAAACGCCGACGAATTCGCTTGCGGGGTTACTTTCGGCAAGCAGCGTCAAGCCATGCGCCAGCGCTCCGGCCTTGAAGCCCTGTCGATTATCGCGCTGAACATGCTGAATATTCAGCCCTTTAGCGCGTAAGAGGGCGGCACGGTCAGCGATCATGCTGCTGGTATCATCCGTCGAGTCATCCAGCACTTGCACCGTCAATTTGTCGGGCGGATAGTCCAGCGCGGCGACAGCATCCAATAGGCGTTCGACAACATGCCGCTCGTTATAGATCGGCAGTTGGATAGCGACGATAGGCCAATGACTGATTTTAGGAGTGGGCGTGTTTTCGTGGCGGTGAAGCCAATAGCCAATCAATAGAACGGTGATGCCGATGGCGTAGAACGTCAGGAGCAGCGCACAGATTACGTAAACTATGGTCAGGAAGGTTAACATACACGTCCGGTCAAGTGAGAGCAGTTCTGTAAATAGATGCAGCAAACACCATGAATATTATTGGAGCATAACATGTTGTACTCCAATAAGGTAGAGTCTTTCTATCCGTCTTTCGACCTATTTTAGGCTAGTTTTTCGTTTACTGCTCCGCCAATTTCCCACAGCACGATTTCGGGCGGGCATAGGAAGCGTGCTCGTGGTGCGCCAAGCCCTTCTAGCCCAACGCCGCGAGTAGTATAGACAGTTATGTTTTTAAGATCGTGGCGGCCCATCGCAAAGCGGCGGCCAAGATGACTGGCGGTAAAGACCGCGCCGATAAACGGTAGGCGGATTTGCCCGCCATGTGTATGGCCAGCGACGTATAAATCCATCCCTGCGGCATCGGCTTCCGGCGCGATGTCCGGCGCGTGGGCCAGCAGCAGACGAAAGCCGCCCTTCGGAGCGCTCAACATCATACGCTGAAAAGCCTTGCGGTCTACGTCGATATTGTGCGTTGTCACCATGCCGAGAATGTGAAACGCGCCCGACGGCGTATTGATCGACAGCCAGCGGTTCGCCAACAGCTTGAGGTTATCCATGCCCTTGACGAACTCTTGCACACGCTCGACTGATTCTACGGTGGATGTGCCCGGAACGCAGTACACACCGAGCGGCGCTTGCCATTCGCTGATGACTTCGCGCACAGCGGCTTCGGCGGTTGGATCGTTCTTGTAGGAGATGTTCACGAAGTCGCCGCTAAAGACGATAATATCTGGCTTAAGTTCTTTAATTAGCGCATTCAAGCGGCGTTCGCGCTGTGTAACGCGCTCGACATGAATATCGCCAATATGCAGCACACGCAGCGGCGGAGTGGTCGCGGCGGCCTTCCAGCCACGAGCCGTCAAACGTTCACGGGTGACACCGAGCGCGAATGGCTCAATCCACGTCGAATAGTAGACGGTTATCGAGACGGCCAGCATCAACACCAGCCCCAACCACAACGGCGCGAAAAATAATCCCAATGCGGACAGCACAATTGCCCGCAGCGCTGACAGCGCCAATGCCGACGGTTTCTCCGGGCCGAAGCTGCGTCCGGTTCGAGGCAGCGCCCACAACAATCCCCAATCGACGGCGCTCGCGGTCAAGCACAGCCCTGCGGCCAACAATGCTATTTCGAGCGGCTGCGTCACGGCCCAACAAACGCCTACTAACGCCGCGTTCAGTATCAACGCCAGCGCGACACCGAAGTTGGGTAGGGCTTGCAGGCTGTCGGCGTATGTGAGCATGTTGTGGAGCAGTCCGCGCTCCATCGGGTTGGCTTCGATTGTCGAGGGATGGGTCGTGGTGGATTTCGAATCGGCGAGACCGTGAGAGGACATTGACTGGCTTACCTCTAATCTGACACATGAAAAGCCACCACTGCATTGAATATCAGCGGCGGCATATGGCGATCATAGCATAGGTGTAGGGGATTGTCTTTAGCGAACCTGAGTTGGCCCGACGGGGTTCGATTCGCCGTTGGGCGTTGTCGATACCAGTTCCTGAGTAGAAGTAAGGGTCTCTTCCGGTGCGATATCTGTCGCTAATGGCAGACGAACGCTGAAACGGCTGCCCTGTCCGACCTGACTCTCGACGGTGATCTCGCCACCGTGCAGCGCTATGATCTCGCGGGCGATGCTCAAGCCTAAGCCTGTGCCTACGATGTCGCCGCCCACACGGAAGAACGGCTGGAAGATTTGCTGCATGTGTTCCGGCGCGATGCCCATTCCCGTATCTTGAACGTGAACGACAGCCATGCGTTGATCGCTCTTGACGACCTCTGTGGCCAGCACCAGCACTTGCCCGCCTTCATTCGTGTAGTTGATAGCGTTGGTAATCAAATTGGTGATGACCTGCAAAATACGCTGCGGGTCGGCATGGACGTAGAGCGGCATAGTTGGCACGTTGCAAATCAGCGTGATGTGCTTATTTTCGGCTTCGGGCTGCTGCAAGCGCGCCACGTCAGTCACAAGTTCTTGCAGCAGTATGCGGCGCGGTTTCATGGGGATGATGCCGCGCTCAAAACGCGATACATCCAGCAGGTCTTCGACCAGCAATTTGAGACGATCTGCCACGCGCTCCATGATGTCGAGATGGGTATCGAGATTTTGCGGCTGTTTGCGTGTGAGGTACAGTCGCGTTTGCAGATTGGTGATGGGTGTGCGTAACTCGTGCGAGGCGTTGGCGATGAAGCGCTTCTTTTGCGCTTCCAACTCTTTATCTTTGCTGATGTCACGGACGATTGTCACCATTCGCATCGGCTCTTCATTGCCCGTGCCGATCAATGAAACTGTCAGCCCCGCGTCGTAATCTTCGCCATCCTTGCGCCGTCCGCGCGTTTCAGCACGCCAGACGCCGCCAGCCCGTACCACGCTGTCAAATTCTTCCAGCGCATTCGTCTCTGCTTCGGATAAAGTTAGGCTGCGTAAGCTGTGTGAAGGCTGACCGAGCAGTTCTTCCGACGTGTAACCGGTCATTTCGTAGAGTGCGCGGTTGGCGTATTGGATGACCGTGCCTTCGGTATAGAAAATACCTTCACCTGTCGCATCGAGGATGGTCTGTAATTGATGGCGTTCCATCACCAGTTCGACGGTGCGGGCGACGACACGCTCCTCGAGTTCATCAGCGTAGCGCCGCGTTTGTTCATACAGCCGCGCATTTTCGATGGCGATACTCGCCTG
>JACMMD010000530.1 GCA_014379235.1 Anaerolineae bacterium | reverse complement strand
TGGCAAGTGTGCGCATGAGTTTGCGGTCCAGCCCGCGCGGATGTTGATAATTAATATCCTCCATCACACCGCGTTCCTTAAACTTGGCCAGTTGCAGCCGACGCGTGAGAGCGCGGCCTTCCTTCCAGGTCCACTGGCGGTCGACCAGCAAACCGAACCGTTCTTCGAAACTGAGCTGGCTGGAATCGGCGGTTTCGATCTGTTCGCGGAAAGCCTCGGCCATGCCATGCAACTTCATAGTCTGCAACTTTTCTATAGTCGGTTGATTCAGCATCGTCTTCTCCTGAATGGGGATTTACTGCAGAAACTCGTTGGGCGGCTGATCGTAATAGTGCGGGCCGCGAATGTTGTCATGGTGCGGTCCTGACCGGTCGCTGTCTAAGTCGAGCAGGGGTTGCTGATCGAGTGACCGTTTCAGGATCGATTTCAGACTCTGGTAGGAATAGACCCGGAGCAGCAAGGCCCGCTGGCTGGCCGCTTCCAAACGCGCCGCCGAGTACGTTTTCGCCAGGCTGAGAATGCCCAGGCAGGCACGATAGCCCGCTTCCGGATGTGGCTTTCTCTCCAAAATCGTGCGTACAACCTCGGCGGTGGCCGAACCGACCGTTGCGGCCCAGTTGATCAAACGCGAGGGGGTCCACTCCAGATGGGCTTGATGACTCTTAGGCCGATGTTCGTGAATGGTGGTCGCAGTGTAGGCAGTGTAACTGCGGATATGTGAGGCGACCCGTGTGCCTCGATGGAAGATCTCCACGGTCATCCCCGTGTAGCGCGCGTCCAGTTGCTGACCCACCAGTTGGAACGGCACGCTGTAGTAATGCCGCTCGATCTCGACGTGATAATCGATATTCGGTCGAACGGGTTTCCAGTGAGCGATAACGTAGCGTTCGGCCGGCAGGGGTTTGAGTGCGGGGCGGTCCAGTTGTTCGAATAGAAGGGTGCGGCTGACATCCGGGCGCTTGCGGAAGGGCCGGCCATTCAGCCGGTCGAGCAGCTCGCCGATGGCTTCGTTGAGATTCGCGAGATCGAAGAATTTCCGGTGACGCAACGCTGCTACAATCCAACGTTGCGCTACCTGAACTCCCGCCTCGACCTTGGCTTTGGCACGAGTCGTCAAGTGCACGTCATCAGGACGGTTCACAACCATCTTTCCGGGTGACGCACCCGTTTCATCCGCTGTTCGGGCGGGAGTTTGAACTTGTCGTATATCGCCATAACTGGGGCGAAGACCGCGTGTACTTTCATGACACAGAGGGTACACTGTGCTCGCTGCCAGCCAGTTGGACCAATGCGATTGACCCAGATCCTCTTGTTGTGATCGCCGCGGGCCGCTCGCACTTTCGGTGTCAGGACTTGCTTCAGGTGGCGGAGATGCTTGCTGAGCTACGGAGGTCTGAAGACGATGCGATGTAAAGCAAACTACGCCGCAACTGTAAAGATAAATGCGCCGGCTGCCTGTGTCTATAGTGCCGGCCAACCGGCCACGATCCGCGCATTATGTTGTTACAAGTGTAGCGATTGCGGACAGAAAAAGCTTGACAAAGCCCCAGGTAAGAGCATAATTGTGTTTACAGCAGTTTATGGCCAGAACGCCCCAGGACGACCCGAAGACTCAGGCGCTTCGTCAGACCGGCACCTTGAATCTGCGACCGCAGGACGTGCACGACGAACTATTCGAGGAACGGGAGTTTTTCGACTCCCGCGATCTGGTTCAGGTCAAGTACGAGATGCTTCGGCGTGTCAGCAAAGAAGGGCACTCCATCAGTCAGGCTGCAGTTTCTTTTGGATTTTCCCGTCCTTCGTTCTACCAGGCTCAGACCGCTTTCGGCACGAGTGGGCTGGCCGGACTGGTTCCGCAGAAGCGTGGCCCCAAGCAAGGACACAAACTCACGCCGGAGATTCTGGAGTCTGTGCGCGAGGCACAGGCCGAAGCCGCCGAGGTAAGACCGGCGGCACTGACACAGATGGTACAGGAACGGTTTGGAGTAACCGTTCATCCGCGGACAATCGAGCGCGCATTGTTACGGGATCAAAAAAAACGCCGCTGAATCTTGCTGCAGCTGATTGCGATAGTGGCGTAATCATCCAGTACGAGGACCTGCGCAGCCACGCATTGACGACCGCCGGTTTGCGGCAAAGTCTCGGTTATGCGTTGTTTCTTAGGCGAGGCATGGCGGCGTGGGCGCGGGCATGCCGGAGTTATGCAAGTCCGCCGCCGATTCCCACTGCGTCGGCGGCGCGTAGCTCCGCTGGACCTGCGCAACCAGCTAGCCCTGGTTTTAGCGGGAATGATTTTCAATCTTCAAACACAGGAGGACTGCTCTTGTTA
>JACMMD010000529.1 GCA_014379235.1 Anaerolineae bacterium | reverse complement strand
TTTGTCCGATAGCATTCAAGAAATCAGTATTGCCGAATACGACAGTGACAGACGGTAGCTCGTCTACTGATGCCAGCCCAAGTTCGTCCAAGCCAAGCTGGAGTTCCTGCTGCGCCAGTTCAGGATCGAACGTAACACCCATGTCAGGGTTGTTTTCGAGCGTAGGGGCGAAGTTGACGCTTGGCGGCGTATACCATAGGGCAGGGATATTACCACTCTTGACGACGTTATCCACCAGCGACTCCCGATCTACCGCGAAAGTGAAAGCGCGGCGGATGTGAACATTGTCAAACGGCGGTAACTCTGTATGAAAGCCCCATACCTCTGTACACATGCCGGGGAAAACGGTCAATTCTTGGCTCAAAGTAGGGTCGGTGCTGATACGGTCAAACTGTCCGACGGGTACTGTGGGGACAACATCCATGTTGCCGGCCTCGTATTCCCGAAGCTGAACTTCTAAGTCGAGAAAGCGGATGACCAGTTCGTCCAAATTGGCCTGTGAAATGCCCTCAGAACCCGGCCAGAACGGATTCCTGATAAAGGTCATCTGATCGTCGTGTACCCATTCCTTGAGCGCGAACGGGCCATAGGTATTGATATTCTCCGGCTCAGTCCACGCCTCTGCGCTTTCTTCAATCGCCCACTGCGGCGTTGGGCGCGCATTGATAATGCCGTATATCCCCAGCGCATAGCCAACACTTTCGGGCGATGTAACCTCGAAAGTGAGATCGTCAATAGCGCGAATACCTAGATCGTCGGCGCTGCCTTCACCGCTGTTGAATTCCTCTCCACCAACGATTAGGGGAGCAATTATATAGGCTGCCGGGGAGCCAACTGCCGGGTCAAGCGCCCGCGTCCAGCCGTAAACGACATCATGCGCGGTGACGAAGCGCGGGCTGCCATTCTCGTCCATAACCTGTTCGACTTGCTCGGTCTCGGCGTTATAGCGCACCCACGCGACATTTTCGACAAGGTGAAAAGTATAAGTTTTGCCATCCTCGGAGATATCCCAACTAGCTGCTATTCCGGGGACAATTTCCCGCGTTTCTTCGTCGAGCGTAGTTAGAGCGGGAAATAGGCTGTTTTCCAGATTCCAATCTTTGGTGTCAATCGCTTGCTGCGGGTCTATACTTCGCGGGTCGCCCGGGCCTTCCCCAGTTACCAGTATCTTTAGCTCATCCTGTGCGGATATCGTACCCGCAGCCAGCACTAAAATGAGCGTGAGCAAAAACAAACGTGCTAGCTTCTTCATAAGTGTCCTCCGTAAGACTACTCTTAGTAGATGAATGAACTATGTTTCTAGGATTCGGGGATTCATATCCCAAGGGTGACATCGACGGGACTATAGCACAAGTAGTTGGCAAAGAATTTGTAGATGGCTACAAGAATTTGGAAGATTTGAAATTGCATCGGCTTGACCCGACCCTACCCCGTTTTGCGGACAAGAGTAATATCCGTTCGACTGGATAAGGTCAGGTAATTTCTCATGCCTTAACGCCGATTAGTGACCGTTCTCATCCTCAAAGGGAATGGCCGGAAATCCCCCGGCAAACGGAACATCCGGGCGCGCATAATCCCCCATCAGAGCGCGTCGAACGGGCGTCGTCTGCCGTAAAAACTCGGGGTCGGTGGCATCCCGATCTGAACGCCGCAGCCACGGTGGGCTGTAGATAAAGTGCATGTTGTAGCGGTCATAATTCATGTTATTGGGCATGGGTGAGTGCCAAACACCGTTATGAAACAATAGAACACTCCCACGCTTCGCCAGCAGAATCTGCTGCATCGAGCAGGCGTAGAGTTCGCGCCGCATGCTTTGCGGCAGATCAAGACGGCTGCGATGGCTGCCGGGAATCAGCATCATATTCCCCATGAATGGTTCGGACTGGTCAGTCAGATGATAGCTCGCACGGAGTTGGACGAGTGGAACCGGGTAACCCAACTGCTTAAAGTCGAACGCGGAAGAGCCGTCTTGATGCCAGCCCACGCTCTGGCTTCCAGCAGGTTGAACGGTACACCATGCGGCTTGCAGCACAAAGTTCTCCCCATAGAGTGCTCGGACTTTGGGCAGCACAGCGGGATGATCAATCAGGCGTTCAATGGCCGGCTCGTGTTCAAATCCTTTGCCTAACTGAAGCAGCTTCTCTTTCGAGTGTCCAGCGTGGAGACGGGTCGCCGCTTCCAGAACCTGATCGCACTCCGCTTCGGTGAGAACATCTTCAATCACAATAAAGCCGCAGCATTCAAAAATGAAGCGATCCATCTCGGTCATCGTGCCGGGTTGCGAGTAGGGTATTGATGATAAGTTCATTGCTTTTCCTTTCCCTTTTCTTTGCTCCAAAGTATATTCCTGCTGTAACCAAGCAGGTTCGTACTGGTCGTCTAGCCCTTAACGGCGAAGCCCTGAGGGCCTTCAACAAAGTAACGCTGAAAGAACAGAAATACAAGAATAGAAGGATTGCTAGAAATGCGCGCATTGGAAAAGGTATTTGGACAGAATAGTCATTCGAGAATACAATATTCGTGGACTACCAACTTTAGAAACTCACAAACGACCAGTATTTATGAGTAAGAAGCAGCTTACGCTCCTGTGTTTGTCTTACATGATTCTGATTGCGGTAGGCAGTGGGATCACGTCGCTGCTGCCTGTTTACGTCGTCAGACTCGGCGCAAGTCGGACAACAACAGGGCTGCTGCTGTCGGTGGCATTTTCGTCGCTGGCTATCGGCACAATGTCCGCTGGTTGGTTGTCGGAACGGATACAGTCGCGCAAATGACTGCTGTTTGCCGCATCGTTAGCAGCTATTCCCGCACTTGGGTTGTTGGCGCAAACCACGAGAATCGAACTGGTGGCGGTACTCGTTTGCGTAGTCTGATTCACAGGTGGCATCATGGCAGCAATGATCCACACCCTCATCGGGCTGTTCTCCGGGCGTGAGGAGCGCGGGAAGGTGTTCGGGATACTGGGAAGTGCCAATGGGCTAGCCGGAGTCATCAGCGGGTTGACCGCTGGCCCGATTGCTGACCGATGGGGATACAGCGCTTTGTTCGTAGTGGCTACACTTCTCTACCTTCTGCTGCCGATTATTGCAGCGTTGATGGCAGATAAGATCATCGCCCGCGCTGCAAAGTCCGCTGAGAAGGTAGTCGAACAAAAGCTCCTCAGCAACCGGGCATACCTCCTGCTCTTTAGCGCGAGTACGCTAGCGTTTATCGCCTCAGGTGCTGCTCTGTTGGGTCGCCCGCTGCAAATGAACCGACTAGGTTTCGACTCCACAGCCATTACCAGCGCAGTCGCGGTAGGCAATCTATTTAGTCTGCCGCTGCCATTCCTCATAGGCTGGTTTTCCGACAGGATTCCGCGCAAGTACCTATTGGCGGCCTGCTATCTTGCGACTATGTTAGGGATGGCAACTTTGGCGGTGGCATCAGAGGTATGGCACTTCTGGCTATGCGCGATGTTCATGAACATCGCAGCGATCAGCCTGACAGTCGGTGCAGCGTTGGTGACGGATTTTGTGCCGACTCGCCTGCTTAGTCGGGGCATGTCTTCGTTCACATCGACAAACTGGATCGGTATTACGATTGGTTTTGTGGCAACAGGTGCAGCACTAGATCGGTTGGGTGTGCCTCTGGTGATGATGATTGGCGCGGTACTTGCTGTAGTTGCGTTCGCATTGGTTAGCTCCCTACGAACGCCAACCGCACACTGGGAAACAATACTCACTACAGCGGACGAATAGACAGACTGTCCTCTCTTTGACATCCACAGCGGGTCGCAAAAAGTGAGTGCATGTCAGTAAATTCATGGCACTATTAAACATGGATTTGACAGCCTAACATCAATGGTTGTTACACTCTGGCAGCAGCCCGTTTCAAGACTTACACTTTCAAATGGCGAACTCCATATCTGGTATGCTGACCTCGATGTTTCGCCCGAAGTTCTTGAGAGACTCGAACAGACTTTAGCGGAGGATGAATACAAACGAGCAGTACAATTTGTACATCTTCAATCCAAACGGCGTTATGTAGCCGCACGCGGAATACTTCGAAATATCCTCGCACAGTACATCCAACAAGCGCCTGAAGCTATCCAGTTCGTTTACAATGCGTATGGGAAGCCATCTGTCTCACCGAACCGACAGCAGCTTGAATTCAACTTAGCCCACTCGGTGAATGTCGGAGTATATGCATTTACCATAGGTCAGCGCGTTGGTATTGATGTAGAGTTCGTTCAAGCATTGGATGAGCAAGAGCAGATGGCTCAGAAGATACTCAGCCAAGAAGAATACATAGTTTTCTCTCAATTACCGCCCGATGAGAAGGTGATGTTTTTCTATCAGCATTGGACACGCAAAGAGGCCATGATGAAAGCGCTGGGTGTTGACTTTAGTGATCTTAAGCTGCCTGTTGATAAACTTAATACACTTCAACTCATCGAGCTAAAAGTTACTCCGGGTTACAGCGGCGCATTAGCAACCGAACATTTGCCCGATGAAATTCGGTTTTTGAAATGGACGAGTACATAGCGAGGTGATAATGCCAACTGTAGAGCCACAGACGTTTTACAATGTTTTGCTCTCCCAGTCAGAAAAGGCTGGCGATTCACCGGCACTAAAGACTCTCAATGCACCCGACCTTAGTTACACGAACTTCGTACACGAAGTTCAAGCCTTCATGGCAGCTTTGATCGGTTGGGGAGTGAAGCGCGGCGACAAGGTTATTATCCAACTCCCCGACGGCCCGGAAATGTTTGTCGCGTTGTGTGCAGTCAGTTCGGTGGCGACAGCAATTCCGCTTAACCGCCACGCGAGTGCTGAAGAAGTAAGCCGAATTCTGGGCTTTGTGAAACCGAAAGCTGTTGTGGTGCAAAGTGATCTTGAAACGTCGATCCGTCAAGCAGCACAGCAGAATGGTGCTCGTCTTATCGAGATTACTCCTGAGCGGGAACGTGGGGCCGGAGCGCTTCATTTTACAGAGACCCCTCCCGCCGCTAGTTTAGATCAACTGGAGATAGCACCGGAGGATATTGCACTTATTATTCACACTTCAGGCACGACAGGCTTGCCTAAGATGCTTGAGATTTCTCACCAAACCCTCTACATGGAAAACTTAGCGGCGGTTGCTCTGTGGCAGCGTCTTGCGGGCGATGAATTGATTCAGGTATTGAATGTCCTACCGATGCATCTGCTGTTCGCAATCAGATTGGCCTGTGCAAGCATCATGACGGGAGGATCCGTGGTATGTGTTCCGGGTTTCAATCCAGATCAATTCCTTGGCTGGCTCGCGCAGTTTCAACCCAATAATCTGTCAGCAACACCGCCTTTTTTGGAGCAGGTTGTAGAAGCTGCGTCCCGTCACCCGGAGAAGGTGGCCGGGCATTCCCTTCGCTATATCGCTACGTCTTCTTCACCGCTGCACGAGTCGCTGTGGGCACAGCTTGAGCAGATTTT
>JACMMD010000528.1 GCA_014379235.1 Anaerolineae bacterium | reverse complement strand
GGATACCAATATTCGCCCGCTGATCTATGATCTGACGATTGATGCCAGCGACAGCGACAAAGTAATCTTGCTGGCGCATCTCGCGGTAGGCGATCAGGGTAACGTGCGCCCTGACGACATCCTGCGCGAACTTGATTTGAGCGAGGCATTTGTCCGCGTCCACCGCCAGCGAATGCACCTTGCGCCTGTCGAGGCCAAAGCAGTAATCACCAGTGATCCTACAGAATCGAATCTTGAAAGCGAATCCGTAACTCATGAACCCGTTGATTAATCTCTCGCCAGAAATCGCCGCCGCGCAGCGTGATCGCCGCGCCGTTGTCGCGCTGGAATCTACACTCATCACGCACGGACTTCCCTATCCGCAAAATGTCGAGACCGCGCTGGCGATGGAAAAGGCTGTTCGAAATGCTGGCGCTGTGCCTGCGACGATTGCCGTATTGAAGGGCTGCATCACCGTTGGACTGTCGGCGGACGACATCGAGCGCTTGGGTAGAGCTACGGCGGGGAGTGTTCGCAAGTGCAGCCGCCGCGATTTCCCGATAGCCGTCGGGCTTGGCGAGGATGCCGCCACTACCGTCGCTGGAACGATGATCGTAGCCCACATGGCCGGCATTCGTGTGTTTGCGACGGGCGGCATCGGCGGCGTACATCGCGGCCATCCGTTCGACGTGTCGGCTGATCTGATCGAACTCGGACGTACTCCGGTTACTGTCGTTTGTTCGGGCGCGAAGTCGATTCTAGACCTGCCGCTCACGCTGGAAGTGCTGGAAACGCAGGGAGTTCCGGTCATCGGCTACGAAACCAACACTTTACCCTCGTTCTACTCGCGCAGCAGTGGATTGCCCGTCGATGCTCGCGTCGATACGCCGCAGCAAGTAGCGCACATCATCAACGCGGCCCAACGTTTAGAAGCCAAACATGGCATCTTAATAACGGTGCCTGTTCCAGCAGCCGATGAGATGCCCACCGAAATGGCGGAGTCCGCCATCCAGCAGGCCACCGCCGAAGCTGACGCGCAGGCTATTTCTGGCAAAGCGATAACGCCGTTCGTGCTCAATCGCGTCAGCCAGATTACGGACGGGGTATCGCGCCGCGCTAACCTATCGCTTTTGGTGAACAACGCCCGCGTCGCCGCCCAAATCGCCCTAGCCCTCTAAACAGGTTTATGAGCGAAGCTGCTGCACCTTCACCTAACCTTGTCGGCATCGGCGCGGTGTTCATTGACGACATCGTGCGCGCCGATGGCACAACCCATATGGAACAGCTTGGCGGCGGCGTGGTTCATGCGTTAATGGGTGCGGCGCTGTGGGATGAGTGTCCCGGAATTGTCGCCGTCATCGGCGATGGCTTGCCCGATTCGGCGCGGACGCTGCTAGACACGAATCTCGACACACGCGGACTCTATCCGCTCGGCATTCCGCAGATGCGCGCATGGCAGTTATTCGAGCATGATGGACAACGGCGCGAACTGTATCGCGTGAAGATCACCGAGCCGTTCACCACAGGCGCACAGCCTTCGCACTTCCCCGCCGCTTATGAAGGCAGCAAAGCCTATTATCTTTTGCAGGGGTTTGACGAAATCCGAACGTGGCGCGAAAAATTGAAGGGGTTGGTGCTGTGGGAGCCATTGCAGCAGATCATGATGCCGGACGCAGATAACCGTGCCGCCTTTCGCGCTGTGCTGCGCGACTGCGCTATCGACATCGTTTCGCCCAATTTGATAGAAGCGCAGGCCATCTACGGCGATGATCTCTCGCCTGATGACCTGCTCTCGGCGTTATTGGACGACGGCGCACACATCGCCGCGCTGCGAATGGGGCCAGTCGGTTCACTGATTGCGCGGCGAGATACTGGTGAACGCTGTTCGATTTCAGTGGTAGACATCGCGCAAATGATCGACCAAACCGGGGCTGGCAACACTTACTGCGGCGCGCTTTTGGTTGGTCTCATGCGCGGGGAAAAGCTGCAAAATGCAGCGGTAATGGGAGCAGTCGCCGCATCGTTCTGCCTAGAACATATCGGCGTGCTAAATCCCACAGGAGTTGATAAGGCGGAACGAGATAAGCGCTATCGCAAGCTCATTAGATTCGAGGGTCGCTAATCTTGACGGAGAGCGGGTAAAAGCTCGTGCGGCTCATAGGAGTTCGAAGCAGCTGTAGGGATAATCGCAGCGATTAGATTAGCTCTCGTTATCCTTCTCAGCTTCCCGAATCCGTTTCACCTGCTTGGCTACCTCATCAGGCAAGCCGCGTTGTGACGAATGCCGGGTGACAACATGCAGCGTCAGGTCATCCATTGTGCCAAAATGACGCTGGCAATAAGGGCATTTGTAATGTGCATCATCAGGTTTCTGATCATCCACGACGGAACTTTTATCACCCACTACCACGTTCTCCTCAATGCTAGAAAATGAATTACACCGCGATTCGACAATGGGTAACGCGCAATTATAGCAAACCAGTTACACAACGCGAATTACAATTCATTTATACTGTGTAACGATTTTGTCTGGATTAGCCGCTTGATCTATTAATCATTGTGCAAAGCAAAATATCCACGATTGTTACACTTCCCACGAATAAAAAATAAGATCTTGCGCGATGGTCGGGCCGCCAACTTGATGAACACGGGCCAGCGTTTGCGCTCGGTGATCCGTACTGTGGTTAATTACATGGCTCAAAGTCAGCCACAAATGATTTTGACGCTGCTCTCTTAGTGTAACACTAATATAGGTTTTCGTAGTATTCAAGTCGTCGTCGGTTAGCGCGTCTAAGTAGGAATGCCATTCCGCTTCGACTTTATCCCACGTTGTCCGCATGATGTCTCGTGTTGGGTAATCGAACGCGCCGGGAATCGTTTCCGGTGAAACGCCGTTCATGCGTTGCAGCCATGCCCACTCCGCGCCGATAGTATGCGCGATCTGCTGATGCACCGAACCAATCGAGTAATCCCAAGGTCGCGTAAACTGCTCGTCGTTCAACTGCATCGCGCAGTCCCATACCCGCTGATGCGCCCAGTAGTTATAATCAAACAGCTTGCGGAAATAATCAATGTTCATGATGTAATTCCTTGTTTGTCAGTCATCAGTTTTTAGCCATCAGCGTTCGGCTTCTAACAAGTTCTTTGCTCGAACCTCGTGCCTCATACCTCGAACCTATTCCTCAACGCTCACACGCCATATGTCGAGTCCCGTATCGCAGCCGATTACCAGCGTCGTACCATTGTGGCTCAGACGCGCCATATCCGGCTGGCGATTGCACGAACGATGTTCGCCTAACACACGCCGCTCGCCTGTCGCCACATCCCATGCGATGACAATCGGCGCAATCTCAGATTGAGCATTTATTGAGTTCACGGCGATAACCACATCTGCCGCGTCCGTCAGCAGCAGCGCCGGGAAATATTCACCGCCGAGTTGTGCCACGATAGCATCTTCGCCCATCTCGAAGTCCAGCACATGCAGCGCCGTCGATTCAGGGTCGCGCCATACCAGATGCGAACCACTGGCATTCACCTGCCCGAACACAGGCGGACCATCATCTACTTGAGCTGTGGCTGTGACTTGTCCAGTTTCTAAATTCCAGAGTTTTACCAGCCCATCTACCGTCGATGTCACTGCGAACGGCGGCAGCACACGCCCGATTCGTACAAAGGCATCGGGGTCATTATCGGGGCTGGTTCGGCTAATGGCCTCATTGCCGAGCATTCCGCGATTCGGCACAATCGTCGGTCTGCCCAAGATATAGCTCTGCTGCTCCGGTGTCGTAGTCTGTATCTCGACGTAAGTCAGCAGATCGCCGATCCATACCCTGACCGGAATAGCTGTTTGGCTCTCTGAAACGACGACGCTTTCGAATTCACCGGACGCAATATCGAAGTAACCAAGCGAATACGTTTGTCCGTCGCTGTGCAGCGATACGAATAGTTCGTGCGACTCACCTTGACTGGTCACGTTACCAAAGGCCATATCGAGTACCGTCGCGGGCAAGCCATCTGCGCTTGTGAGCGCATAACTATCTACATAATCACCGCTCACAGTGTCCCAGATAACCAGCGCGTTCGCCCGATTGATCGTCGCCGCATGAGTGCCATTCTCGTTCAGCACGAACCAGCCGTTTTGAATGATGCCCGCTTCTTCCGGCGCGTCAGCGAAATTAATCGTCAGCACCGATGCCAACTGGTCGATGTTATCGGCGTTGATAATCGGCGTTGTGTCTTGCGCGGCGCTCACGCTTGTCAACGTCGCCAACAGCAGAAACCCGATGATACGTATGATGGACATTCAAACGTCCCTGTTTATCCGGTATACTCAAACAATCTTCGGTAGGGGCAAGGCATGCCTTGCCCTTACATTTAGCAAATAAGAAATAGGAGTGCAGATGCACCCCATTCAAGATCGCATCCCAAGCCTAACGCCGGAACAAATCGAACGGATGCTAGACCGCGTATTACTGCGCGTTGACCGTCCGGGCCGCTACGTCGGCGGCGAATACAACAGCGTCGTCAAAGATTGGGACGCTATCGACTTCCGTGTCGCGCTGGCCTTTGCCGATATTTACGATCTCGGCATGTCCAACCTCGGCCTTATGCTGCTCTACGATCAACTGAACCAGCAGCCCGACATGCTGGCGGAGCGCGTCTACAATCCGTGGATCGACATGGAAAAGATCATGCGCGAGGACGGTATCCCGCTCTATTCGCTGGAAACCAAACACGCGATCCGCGATTTCGACCTGCTCGGCATCAGCATTCCCTACGAGCAATTGTACACGAATACGCTCAACCTATTGGACTTAGCTGGACTGCCCGTTCACAGCCGTGACCGTGACGAAACCTACCCGTTGGTCATCGCTGGCGGGCACTCGGTGTATAACCCGGAGCCGATGGCCGACTTCATCGACGCCTTCGTGATTGGCGAAGGCGAAGAGATCATCGTTGAAGTGGCGCGCACGTTGAAGAATATGCGGAACGCGAATCGCGCCGTGACCCGTGACGAACAACTTCGCGCCGTCGTCAAAATTCAGGGTATGTACGTGCCGCGCTTTTACGACGTATCCTACAACGACGATGGCACAATCGCTGAGATCGAACGCAACACAACCGACGCGCCGCGTAAAGTCTTGAAGCGCATCGTGCCCGTGCTGCCCAAGCCGTTCTCACGCTTCCTTGTGCCCAACATCGACACTGTGCATAACCGCGCCCCGATTGAGATCATGCGCGGCTGTACTCGTGGCTGCCGTTTCTGCCAAGCTGGGATGATTACCCGCCCTGTGCGCGAACGCCCGGTTGAAGAAATCCTCGAAACCATCCGCGAGATCGTGGCCAACACGGGCTTCGAGGAAATCAGCCTGTTAAGCCTGTCGTCGTCGGATTATGTGTGGGTGCATGAACTCGTGCAGGCCGTTCACGACGAGTTCAGCGAGTCCGGCCTCAGCATGAGCCTGCCAAGTCTGCGCCTCGAAAGTGCCAGCGCCGAACTGATGGACAAGCTCGGAGATACCCGTCGCAGTGGTTTCACATTCGCGCCGGAAGCCGCCACCGAGCGTATGCGCGACATCATCAACAAGTCTGTTTCAGATGATGTAGTGCTGGAAGCCGCCCGCGCCGTTTACTCTCGCGGTTGGCGCACGATCAAGTTCTATTTCATGATCGGCCATCCCGAAGAAACGCTCGAAGACGTGCAGGCCATCATCGACCTGTGCAAAAAAACGCTGGCAGAAGGGCGTAAACTTCTCGGCAACAAAGCCAACGTCAACGTCGGTGTCAGCACCTTTATCCCCAAGCCACATACGCCGTTCCAGTGGGTGCCGCAGGATACGCCGGAGAAGATCAACGCCAAACACCGCCTGCTGAAAGATCAGCTTCGCGGCAACGGTTTGCACTTGCGCTGGAACGACATTGAGTCCAGCGAGTTCGAGGGCTTCCTCGCTCGTGGAGATCGCCGCTTGTGTCGCGTCGTGCATCGCGCATGGCAGTTGGGCTGCAAATTTGATGCGTGGCAAGATCAGCATTTTCACGGGTTATGGTTACAAGCCTTTGATGAGGCGGAACTGTCACCGCAGTTCTACACCCACCGCGAACGCAGCATCGAAGAAATCTTCCCGTGGGAACATATCGACGTGGCGGTGCATAAAAAGTTCCTGATCGAAGACTACTTGATGAGCATCAAACAGGAAACCCGCGTGGACTGCCGCGACGACTGTTTCGCCTGCGGTGTCCTGCCCAAGTTCGCCAAGATACGCGCCCAAACCGACGATCTTGCGTGGGAGTGCCCACCCGTCGTGCCCATCAGCGAACGGAAGAAGAAAAGCGGCGGAGATCGTGTGCCCAACGTCGCGCTGATGCCCTAACTTTGCTTTCTAGCCGGAGATTGAAATCTCCGGTTACAGGAACTTTTCGTATGCGTATTCGAGTTGAAGGCCGTCAGCCGCTCAACGGCACTTATACCCCATCGGGCAACGCCAACGCCGCCATCGCGCTGTTGGCCGCCGCGTTGCTGACCGATCAGCCAGTGACGCTGCGCCACATCCCGCGCACGATCAGCATGGAGCGCATGTTGGCGGTGGCTGAGTCTCTCGGCGCGCAAGTGTCGTGGCAAGAGCGCGAAACCCTGCGCGTCGAAACGCCTCAAATTGCCCGCCGCGTCCTCACCCACGAAGAAACAGGCGGCTCAGTGGGTGTCATTCTATTTCTCGCGCCGCTGCTCATCCGTCGCCAACACGCCCGCCTCGAAATCGACTTCCCTCTCAGCCGCATCCGCACCCATCTCGAAGCACTGCGCGATGTGGGCATCGACATCGTGACCACCAGTAACGCCGTCGAGTGCAAAGCAGCGACGTGGGAGCGCAAAGAGGTTTTATTGACGCAAGCCAGCGTCACGGCGACGGCCATCTTGATGATGCTGGCGACCTGTCTTGGCAAAGAGACCATCATTCATAACGCCGCGAGTGAGCCGCATGTGCAGGAGTTGGCGCATATGCTCACGGCAATGGGCGCTGTAATCGAAGGCATCGCCTCGAATGTGCTGCGCGTCTTTGGCGCATCCACATTGAATGGCGTGGATGTGTCCATCGGCCCTGACCATATCGAAGCGGCCAGTGTGGCGGCCATCGCGGCCATGAGCGGCGGACGCGCCCAGATCGACGGCATTCGCCTGACCGATCTCCGCATGATCGCCAAGATTTACCAACGACTCGGCATCCAGCTAGACCTCGATGAGGCCGAAATCTTTGTGCCCAAGCATGAAGCCTTATCGGTTTCAAACCGTGAAGAGGACGCCGACTCCTCGATTGAAACCGCGCCGTGGCCCGGCTTTCCGTCGGACTTAGTGGCTGTCGCTACCGTTGCAGCAACGCAAGCGCGGGGAACATCGCTGATTCACGAGAAGATGTTCCCGAACCGCCTGCTGTTTGTGGACAAGCTCAAGAGCATGGGCGCGCAGATCGTTCTCTGTGACCCGCATCGCGCTATCGTAGTCGGCCCGACACCGCTCAACGCGACCTATATGGACTCGCCGGACGTTCGCGCTGGCTTAGGGATGTTGGCCGCCGCGCTGGTCGCCAACGGCGAATCGCTTATCGACAACGCGCAGGCGCTCGACCACACCTTCGCGGGCGTTCTCGGCAAGCTAAAAGCGCTAGGGGCGCGTATCACCATCGAATGATCGCCACCAGTACCGTAATCATCAACAACCTGAAAATCACGCAGCGTATTATCGGTGAAGGGCTTCCGCTGTTGGCGCTGCACGGTTGGGGAGCGAACAGCAGCCTCGTCATGCCATTGGCCGAAAAACTCGCGCCGCTTGGCTACCGCGTCTACGTGCCTGACCTTCCCGGTTTTGGCGAAAGCGATCTCCCGCCTGCGGCGTGGTCTGTAAATGACTATGTGAAATTCGTGCTGGCGTATATGGACGCTCACGAGCTAGAGCGCGCTCACCTGTTCGGGCATTCGTTCGGCGGACGGTTGGGATTGGTACTCGGCGCTGAACATTCGCCGCGCTTCATCAAAATGGTCTTGGCGGACAGCGCAGGCATTCGTGGCCAAGCCTCACTGATTGGTCGCGTTCGACAAACCACCTATCGAGCGGCGCGTTCCGGTCTGCAAGCGCTACGCCTGAACAGCCTTGCCGACGATCTCGGAAGCTGGTATCGTGACCGTTACGCTTCCAATGACTATAAGAACGCCGGCCCGCTGCGCGAGACGTTCGTGAAAGTTGTCAACGAGGATTTGCTGCCCTACGCGGCGCGAGTGTCAGTTTCAACGCTGCTGTTGTGGGGAGATCAAGATATGGATACCCCGCTGTGGCACGGACAGTTACTCGAAAAAACTATCCCCGACGCTGGCTTGGTTGTATTCGAAGGCGCGGGGCATTACAGTTATCTTGACCGCCTGCACGATTCAGTTCGTATTGTCGATCACTTTTTCAAGCACTAGGTTAGCCGCATGAATGACGATTCCGAACAACTCGCAATCATCATTTCGGTGGCCGCCGCAGTAGCGGTCATCGCGGCGGTGGCGGTAGTGCTAGCAATCGTGATTATTGCGATTTTCGCATTCGCCATCCTCGTCACAAATACCCGTTCCGCCCCGCCAGATCCCACGCAGGTACGCTTGACTCAGGTTGTAAGCGGCATACGTCAGCCTGTCTTCGTGACCCACGCGGGCGATGCCACCAACCGCCTGTTCATCGTCAGCAAGTTAGGCGATATTTACGTTTTCGAGAACGGCGCGCTGCAAACCGTCCCGTTTTTGAACATCTCTGGTCAGCTTCACCCGGATACCTTTCAACGTCCAGAAGCGCAAAGCGGTCTTCAAAGCGTCGCATTTGATCCTGACTACGCGAACAATGGCTTTTTATACACTGCCTACACCGATCTCGATGGCAAAGCCGCGTTAGCGCGCTATCATGTTTCCGACGACCCTAATCTCGTGGATTGGTCAAGCCGACAACTTATAGCAGCCTTCGATCTTGGAGCGCCACCTGTCACGTCCGAAGGGATTCCACAGTTGAGCAATGGCGCGAGGCACATCACCTTTGGCCCCGATGGCCTTCTTTACTACAGCCTCGGCGATAGTGGCCTCACCGATCTGGGTGCGGGTCTGCTCCCGAACTCCATGCGTGGCACGATCTTGCGACTGGATGTAAACAGCCAGAGCGCTGAACCCTACAGCATCCCGGCGAGCAATCCGTTTGTCAGCAGCGCCGGACTGCCAGAAGTTTGGGTCTACGGGCTGCATAATCCGTGGCGTTTCAGCTTTGATCGTTCAACGGGCGACCTCTATCTCGGAGACGTCGGCGCGGCCAACTGGGAAGAAGTAGACTTCTTAGCAGCGGACAGCCCCGCCGGACAAACCTTCGGTTGGAGCTACTACGAAGGGAATTCTGTACTATTTGGCGAAATCAACTCGAACCCGGCACCTGCCAATGCGGTCATGCCCGTGCTGGAATATCCGCATGATGACGACGCATGCGCCATCATCGGCGGTTATATGTATCGTGGGTCGCTGCTGCCAAACCTATCCGGCGTCTATACTTATGGTGACTATTGTTCGGGCAAAGTATGGGCAGCCTACCGCGACGCATCTGGCGTGTGGCAGTCAGCGCTCCTTATGGATACCGATTATCAGATCAGCTCATTTGGCGAAGACGACGCGGGAGAGTTGTATCTGGTCGATTTCGGCGGCGGTATCTATCGGTTTGAGCTGGGTGAAGAAACACGATGAAGCCTTTCGCATTCCTCAAAGCTCTATCGATGTCCATGCTTCTCGGTGTCATTGCGTTCAGTATTTTCAATCTCGCACTTGCCCAGAACACCGCGCTAGATGCAGCCG
>JACMMD010000527.1 GCA_014379235.1 Anaerolineae bacterium | reverse complement strand
CTTCGCATCCCCCCAACCAATAGGCTAAACTTGTCACTCTTGTGTAAAGTGCAGTCAATGGGTTTGGAGTGCGTATGCGTCCTCGAAAAACGTCATGTTTGGGACGGCTGTTTAAGTGGCTGATATTTCCGATACTGGTTATCGGACTGGCGCTTGGCGTTTTATGGTCGGGTTCGCGGGTGGTGCAGGCGGTTGTCCAGCGCGTCAACGAAGTGTCTGAGATCAACCAGCGCAGCCTCGTTTATGCTGGCACAGTCACGGCGATTGCCCCAACCCTGACGACCCATACGGCGACATCCACGAATGAACCCTCTGCAACGGATACCGCGACGAACACCCTGACCGCGACGGATACCGCCACGACTGCGGCAACCGATACCGAGACGCCTGTTCCAACTGAGGATGTTACCGAAGAAGCGCCTGCTGAAGCTGAATCACCAGTCGCGGTGGCTGTCGCGCCGAGCCAAACAGCGACACCGATGGTGGTCGCGCAGGATGTTTTGTTCGTGACCAATACACCGCGAGCTGAGGCGACGCTTGCGCCAAGTGAGACACCGACAACCGCGCCAACGTTGACCGCAACTGTCGAGCCAACACAAGCCCCACCAACCGCGACGTTTACCGAAACACCAACTCTAACGGCAACCTCGCTGCCAACCGTGACGCTTATGCCGACAGAGGTGCCAACCATCGCACCGACGGTGACAGTGGAAATGAATCTGCCGACGCTGCTACCGCCAAATGATCCTGACCCTGCGTTGCAAGCCGCGACGGCCATTCCATCGCGGGTGCCGCCGATTGATCGCATGGGTTACGATCTTGTGAACATCCTGCTGCTCGGCGGCGACGCTGAAATGACGGGCGATGATTTCACGCGCACCGATTCGATGATTATCCTGTCGATCAACCGCACGACGGGTACGGTGGCCATGATGAGCCTACCGCGTGACCTGTACGTTTACATTCCGAGCGGGCGCATGGAACGCCTGAACCTTGCTTATGTGATTGGCGATTCGATAGGTTGGACGGACGGCGGCTTCGGCATGATGCGGCAGACGCTGTTCTATAATTTCGGTATCAACGTTCATTACTACGCGCTGGTAGACATCAGCGACGTGCGCCAGATCGTGGATCTCGTCGGCGGCGTGGATGTGGGCGTGGACTGCGCGCTGCAAGATTATCAGATCATCGGTACGGATTTGCCCGCAGAGGCGGTACAGGCTAACTCCGATCTGCTCTATACACTACCCGTTGGCTACTATCATTTGAGCGGCGGTCAGGCATTGTGGTATGCCCGTTCGCGCCATAACAGTTCAGACTTTGATCGTGGACGCCGCCAACAGCAAATTCTGCGCGCCATCTGGCGACAAGCGCGTAACAGCGGTCAATTGGCTACCTTGCCGCAGTTGTGGGCAGAAGGTACACAGATTGTCGAGACGAATATTCCCGTCGATGTGATGGCCAGCTTGCTGCCGATTGCGCTGAATCTCGGCGAAAGCGGCATCGAGAATTTCACGTTCGTGCGTACCTATCACACAACCCCATGGCAAACACCAAGCGGCGATTTTGTGCAGATACCCAATTACGATGTGATTCAAGAACTGCTCGTCCAATTCTATACGCCGCCGACGCAGACGCGCATCTTCACTGAGGACGCGAACATCGCGGTTTATAACGGCACGAGCAACGCTGGACTTGATCGCGTAGCGGCAGAGCGTTTGCAGTGGGATAGCATCGGGGCCGTGTCGGCGGGGGCAGCGGATCGCGCCGATTACACGGATACGGTTTTGATCGATCACAGTGGATCGGAAAAGGGTAGCAGCGTGGCCGAGGTGGTTCGCATTCTGAACATCCGGCCAGAGAATGTGCTGGTTCAGCCTGACCCGAATCGAACGGCAGACATCGAAGTTATCATTGGCAGCAATTACAGCTCATGTTCGTTCGCGGTACTCGCGCCCGAAGAATTTACACCAACGCCGCCTGCGTAAACGGGTTAGGGCGCTGGTGTTGGTGTTTCAGTTTCAACGCTGGCGGTGGCCTCCGCGAGGCTATCGAGCGGCGGTGCTGGTAAGTCCGGTGCTGCCGCTTTTAGTTCTGGCGTGGGTTCCAATGTAAACGGATTGTTGGCCAACCGGACAAAACGCAGCATTGGCGCGTCACCAAGTTCGATAATGCCTTCGTCTTGAAGCGTCGTCATGACCGTTTGCGCCTCGCTCATGGACAAGCCCAATACGTCTTGAAGCGGGCCAACCCCAAGCCAACCGAGATAAGCTGCTAAAGCACGTCCGCGCTGCAAAATGGACTCATCATCCATACCCGACAGCTTTTGCGCGGCTCTAGCCAACACTCCGGCGCTAGGCCGCGACGGTTTACTGGCGTGATTGTCTCGTTCGGCTAAAGCTGCGGCTACTTCCGGTGTCATCTTTAGATAACCGGTTACGCCGCTGGATGGGACAAGCTGCTGATTCGGTTTTTCTTGTTTGCGCTGCGCGCCGCTCTGCTGCCAATAGGCGACTGCGCGCTCCATTTCATCATCGGGCACGGCGGCCAGCGCTACAGGCGTGATCTCGGTGATTTTGCCACGACTCAGCACGAAGGCATCGACAAAACGCAGCGTTGATTTGTGGAAATTATCCAGCGTATCCACGATGTCTTTGGCTGCCGAGCGTAAAATGACCTGCGTCGAAATCGTACCGTCGAGGATATGCGGCACATCGGGCGATTTCAATTCGTCGGCGGCAAGGACGAGATGAATGCCGACACGCGCACCGTTCACTAGTAAGTCGTAAACCGACGGCGGCCAGCGATCATTGTTCGCTTGCCAACTCGGATCAGACATCGAGTCGATCATCAACAGGATACGGGGTAGAGGCGGTTCGCCGCGCTCTTTCAGCCGACTGTTGTATTCCTCAAAGGTGCGGACTTCGCTATCGCGGAAATAGCCGCGCCGACGCACGATTTCTTTCACGAGACCGTCGAGCAAACGTTGGGCATCGTCGGGTGAGGACATCAGGCGGCCCAAAACATGCGGCGTTTCGAGCAGAGCGTCGTGGGTATCACTGTGCGAACCGGCCAGCGCGATGCGGAGTTCGGCGGGCGTGTTCAGCAGAATCAGCGTCAGCAGAATGCCCTGCAAAAAGTGGCGTTTGGCCGTGCCTGAGCCGATCACGAGTAGATGTCCGGTCTTTTCCAGATCGCGGATAATCAACTGCTGCTCCAGCGTGACGCCCATCGTGAGCGCTAAACGCGCCGAGTAATCACGGAAGGTGTTGCTGACCAATAGCTGACGCAAGCGCAGGGGGCGATGCTGCGGTGTTCGCACGATGATCCCGGCAGCGCTTGTATTGTCGCGCACCTGCGGCAAGAAACCGATTGTCCAGTCCTTGTGCTGCTGCGAAAGCTGCTTAAGTCCCGTTTGAAAGTCATTGACCGAACCAGCGCGCTTACCGCCGCGCCGTCCTTGTTCGGGAGCGGTGATGTACAGCGTGTAAGCGGGTGTTTGGTGAACGTCAAGGATGCGCGCAGGTGTACCAGCGGCAGCCATTGTCTGGCGGAGTTCTTGAGCTTGGGCGCGCACAGTATCTTCGCCCGGCGGCGGCGCACCTGCTTCTAGAATGTCGGCAATCGACGGCGTTAACCAGCCACTATCATCCATACGACTGAGCAACTGCGGCATGTTAACAATCTCCTTCTCGATGGCGCTGCATCACAACTACGCTAATTGTACGCTATCTGCGCCTAGCGACCAATTCGCCCGAATGGGCTACCAGCGATGGTGTACCTGTGCGCGAATCATGGTGTCGTAAACTTCATTGACTTTCGCCATTTGAACTGTATTGAGTTCAGGCAGTTCGGCGGCGGCAACGTTATCTTCGACCTGAGACGGACGTTTGCCGCCGGGAATGACACATGATACGGCGTCGAACATCAGTATCCAACGGAGCGCGAGTTGTGCCATACTTGCACCGGGTGGCAGAATTTTGCGGATTTCTTCGACGGCGCGCAGTCCGGTTTCATAATCGACGCCGGAGAAGGTTTCGCCCATGTCGAACGACTCGCCGTGACGGTTGAAGTTGCGATGGTCATCAGACGAGAACT
>JACMMD010000526.1 GCA_014379235.1 Anaerolineae bacterium | reverse complement strand
GGGCCCGCCCGTGATTGTCAGCAGCGCACAAAGACAAAACATTGGGTCGCCCTACAATGTTCCTATCGCAGGCATCTCAATAATTTCAAAAAAATCTTATGAATTGATAAGTTTTGATTGCGTTTTTTATAGGGTAAACTACAATTAATATCAGCAATCAATGACGTAATCTCCACACTCGAAGCGACGCAGTAGTCAGGCTGTCTTCGCGCAACAAGGCACAAGATGGGCATTCAAAATCTCTCTGGACAAACGCTCGGCCAATACGAAGTACGCGAACGACTCGGCATGGGCGGCATGGGCGCGGTTTATCGCGGCTACCAATCCGCCCTCAAGCGTGCCGTCGCCATCAAAGTCTTGCCTTGGAATCTCGCGGAGCAAGAAGACTACATCATGCGCTTCACCCGTGAAGCCGAAATCGCGGCAGCGCTCGAACACCCTAATATCGTCCCCATCTACGACTATGGCACTGAAAACGGCATCAGCTACGTAATCATGCGCCTGCTGACAGGTGGTTCGCTAGGACAGCGACTTACACTACGCGACGAAGAAGATCAGCCGCTGCCATCCCCCGGCGAAGCGGCCAAGCTTTTGGCTCAGATTGCCAGCGCGCTGGATTATGCCCATAGTCAGGGCGTCATCCACCGCGACATTAAGCCCAGCAATATCATGTTCGACAATCACGGCACGGCCTATCTGGCGGATTTCGGCATCGCCAAGCTGATGCACCAGAACAGCGGCTTAACTGGCGGCAGCGTTCTCGTTGGCACACCCTCATTCATGGCCCCTGAACAGTGGCGCAGCGAAGAACTCAATGGCGCTGCTGACCAGTATTCAGCAGCCGCAGTCATTTATGCAGTCATCACTGGCCATCTGCCCTTTGATGCCAACACGCCTTACGGGTTGATGCACAAGCATCTCAACGAGATGCCTACGCCGCCGCAGCTTTTACGCGCTGACATGCCGGAAGAGATCGCCGTCGTGCTAGAGCGTTCGCTGGCTAAAGATCCGACTACCCGCTTCGAGACGATGACCGCTTTCTCGCAGGCATTTGACGCCGCCATCGCGGGCAAAGAGGGCGAAGAAACGGGTTTCTTCTCCGTACAGTTTGACGATGCCTCTATATCCGACGCGCTGGCCGTCGATAACGACACCATCACCGACCTACCCATGCCTGTCAAACCCAAAACAGATCCTGATTTGCCCAAGTCCGAAGGCGCGTCCAGCAGCGGTAGGCTGCGCGACGAGGGCACACAGCCCGTCCCCGGCGAGAGAACGCCATTGGCCACGCTCTCTCCCGAAGCGCCATCGCACAACGTTATCAGCGCGGCTACGCATGCAGGCTCAGAGACGCTGCCTATATCGCCGTTTGCCCATCCGGCCAACCGCTCCAACATGTTGATGTGGGTTGTACTGCTGGTGGCGCTGCTGGCTGTGGGATTGGCCGCGTTCTCGCTGCTGTCATCATCGCGCAACGACTCTCTGCAAGCTACCGAAACCGCGCTGCAAGTGGCGCAAACCGCGTTGGCGAGTGGTCAGCTAGCCGGGTCACAGACCGCACAAGCTATTCTCGACGCGCCCACCGCAACTTATACACCAACGCCAACCTTAACATTTACACCGAGCCAGACATCGACATCGACACTGACCCCAACGAATACACCCAGCCCAACGCCCGCCACACCCATTGCCGAAGCGCTGCGTGATGTTGCTGCCCGCAGCGGCCCGGCATCGACTTATCCCGTTGTCGCTACACTGGAAGCCGACGAACAACTCGACATCACGGGTGTCAGCGCCGATGGAGCATGGTTTCAGGTGCGACTGCTGGATGGTTCGTTCGGTTGGCTGGCCGCATCGTCTACACTGGTCACTGCGGCGGGCGATTTAAGCGCGCTGCCGATTGCGCCGCCGCCGACCAATACACCGACTTTCACCACCGTTCCGCCAACGATCAGTGAAAAAGAAACCGATACTCAAACGCCATCGAACACACCCACTGACGAACCCAGCAGTACGCTAAGGCAGACATCCGCTTCAACGCGCACCGTTGTTCCGACCCGAACGGCTACGGACTTACCTACTGAAACACCGACGCGCACAACTGAGCCAACACGCACGACTGTGCTAACACGGACACCAACCGACGAGCCAACGGACGAGCCTACTGAAACCCTTATTCCGACAACTGCGCCAACGCGCACGACTGTCCTAACACGGACCTCAACCAACGAACCGACGAACACCGCCACGCGAACCCGAACTCCGTCTCGAACCCCGAGCGAAACGCCGACGCGAACGCCATCTCCTACTCGAGCCAGCACCAGCGTCGCTGCCAGCAGTGATCTAACGAACTGCGAGAACGCGCTGCCATCTCGACTAAGTGTCGGTGACGAAGGTGTCGTAGTTCCCGGTGAGCCGCGTCCGGTGAATGTGCGTGAAAACTCTCGCGCAACCGCTCGACGTGTGGGGGTGCTGAACGTTGGCGATACGTTCGAAGTGCTGGAAGGGCCGGTCTGCAATAATGGCACTTGGTATCGTGTGAGCAGAGCAACAATCGAAGGCTGGATACTCGAAGGCCGCGACGAGTATTACATCGAGCCAGAGTAACCACATACTCTAAGGACAAAAGTAGGGGCGACGCATGCGTCGCCCCCACTGCAAAACTATCTTGACTTCACAATCCACTCCGCTATAATGCCCTCAACAAGTTTCATCTAGAAACTTTGCCGCAGACAGCAGGCGCGGAATATCCGCTTAATCCCCTGCCGAGGTGAAGGCCCACTGATTTGACATCAACATCGGCGGCCCCACCACGCGGGCCGCTTTTTTATTGCCAGTTTCGTGGAAAGGAGGAGGACACTTGGCAATCACCAGAGAACGCAAGGAAGAACTGGTCGCTGAGTATCACCGGATTTTGGGCGGAACGGATGGCTTTATCGTCACCCAATACAAAGCGCTGACGGTAGCGAACGTTTCCGACCTACGCAGCAAACTCCGTGAACAGCGCGGCTCATTCGTCGTCACCAAGAACACCCTGTTCCGCATCGCGCTCGAACAGACCGGATGGACAATCCCGTTGGATTTACTCAATGGGCCGGTTGGTGTGGTCTTTGGCAACGGCAATTTACCTGCCGTCGCTAAAGTTATCATCGACTACCAGAAGGACAACGCCGAACGCTTGCAGATCAAGGGCGGCGTCATGGGCGTTGATCGCCTAACAGCCGATGAAGTGCAGGCGATTTCCCAACTACCATCGCTGGACGAACTGCGAGCGCAGCTTGCAGGGCTTCTGTTACAACCGGCGACAGGCTTGGTTGGCGTGCTCAACTCGGCAACCGCTCAGTTGGCGCAGGTTCTACAAGCCTACGTGCAGAAGAACGAAGGCGAAGCTGCGTAAACCAGTTCGCCACCATTTGAACGCTTTACAAACGACAAACACCTTTCAGGAAAGGACTGAACAATAATGGCTAATCTCGACCAAATCGTACAAGACCTGAGCGCGCTGACCATTCTGGAAGCCGCTGATCTCAAGAAGCGTCTCGAAGAGGCGTGGGGCGTCACTGCCGCTTCCGCCGCTCCGATGATGATGGCTGCTGCTGCTGGCGGCGGCGCTGCTGCGGCTGCCCCTGCTGAGGAAGTTGAAGAGCAGACCGAATTCAACGTCATCATGACCGACGTTGGCCCCAAGAAGATCAACGTCATCAAGACGGTGCGCGCCCTGACCAACCTCGGCCTCAAGGAAGCCAAAGACCTCGTAGAGAGCGCTTCCCCGACGGTTCTCGAAGGTGTCAACAAGGATGCCGCTGCCGATGCCAAGGCCAAGCTCGAAGCCGACGGCGCGAAGGTCGAAATCAAGTAACGGTCTGCGATTCGCGTTACTCGAAGCTGATTACAACAAGCAGCCGGGATTATTCCCGGCTGTTTTTGTTTACTAACTTCTGATGAAAATTGGGCGTTCAATCGAACGCCCCTACTGTTTAACAAGATGCGACTGTAGGGGCGTAACACGTTGCGCCCTCTTGATTTAACCGCGCTATAATTCCTCATAGATAATGCCATAAGGGCAGGTCTGAGACCTGCCCCTACAAAATTTCGATTATCGAAAGGTCTCATCATTTCTTACGCGCCCTTTACGATCCCTGTTCCCGCCGACATACATGAATGGAACGCCCGCCGC